>JBAQGU010000052.1:0-7148 GCA_049287975.1 Roseiarcus sp. | reverse complement strand
GTCCCAACCCAGCGCGGCCCGTAACGCCGCGGCGTTGAGGCGTTCGAACGCAGTCGTCGCGCGCGCCGAGGCGGGCTGGGCGACATGCGCCTCGAAGCGGGCGAATCCGTCGTGGCGACAGGTCAGGGTCCCGTCGACCTCCGCCTTCGTCGAGATGTCGAAAACCTCGGAATCGCTCCTCGCACGCGAAACGATCAGCGCGTGCGAGAAATCGACCTGGAGGTCGCGCGCTTCGGCGCGCAACTTCTCCACGAACGCATCGCAGCCCATCAACGCCGGTGCGGCCGAAGCCGGCGCAACGGCGCCGAACGTCGTCATGACGGCGAACGCCAGAGGCAGCAATCGCATCGATCCGTCTCCCCGCACGAGGCGGCGCTCAATCCTCGTAGTAATCGGCCACCAGACGGTCGAGCAGGCGCACGCCCCAGCCGGAGCCCCACGACGTGCTGATTTCGTTGGCGGGCGCACTCATCGCCACGCCCGCCACGTCCAGGTGCGCCCAGGGCGTGTCGTCGACGAAACGCTTGAGAAATTGCGCCCCCGTGATCGCGCCGCCATTGCGCCCCCCGGTATTCTTCATGTCGGCTATCTTCGAGTCGATCAGTTTGTCGTAGGCGGGAGCCAGCGGCATGCGCCAGACGGTTTCGCCGGTCGCGAGCCCCGAACTCGTCAGCCTCGTCGCGAGTTCGTCGTCGTTGGCGAACATTCCTGCGTTCTCATGACCGAGCGCGACGATGATGGCGCCCGTGAGGGTCGCCAGATCGACAATGAAGCGCGGGTTGTCGTTCTGCTTGACGTAGCAGAGCGCGTCGGCGAGCACGAGGCGTCCTTCGGCGTCGGTGTTGATGACCTCGATCGTCTGGCCGGACATGGAAGTGAGAATGTCGCCCGGACGTATGGCCTCACCGTCGGGCATGTTTTCGACCAGGGCGATCACGCCGACGGCGTTGACCTTGGCCTTGCGGCGCGCGAGCGCATGCATCAGGCCGACGACGCAGGCCGCCCCGCCCATGTCGCCCTTCATGTCTTCCATGCCCGCCGCCGGCTTGATCGAAATCCCGCCTGAATCGAAACATACGCCCTTGCCCACGAAGGCGACGGGTTTGGCCTTCTTGGTCTTCGCGCCGCGCCAACGCATGGCGACAAGGCGACTTTCGCGGGCCGAGCCCTGCCCGACGCCCAGCAGCGCGCCCATGCCGAGCTTGGTCATCGCCTTTTCGTCGAGGATTTCCACCTCGACGCCGAGACTCCGAAGGGCGGCGGCGCGTTCGGCGAAGGATTCCGGAAACAGCACGTTCGGCGGCTCGTTCACGAGGTCGCGCGCGAGTTCGACCCCCTCCGCCGAGGCTTCCCGCGCGCCATGAGCGGCGCGTGCGGTCGCGGGATCGTCGACGCCGACGACGACCGAGAGGGGTTCCTCGCCGTTGCCGTTGCCGTCCGAATCACTTTTTTTTGTCTTGTATTTTTCGAAACGATAGGCGCGCAGGCGCACGCCCAACGCGAACTCCGCGGCGGCGCTCGCGTCCCAGGCCTCCGCAGGCGATTCGAAAATCGCGGCGGCCTGCTTGGCCTTGCCTAGCTTACCCGACACGAAGCCGCCGAGAACGGCGAAATCGAGCGGCTTGGCGTCCTTGCCCGGCGCAACGCCGACGACGAGCAACCGCGCGGCCTCGAGACCGGCTGGCTCCAAAATATCGAGTGCAGTGAGCGTCTTGCCTTTGAATCCAGCCGTCTTGGCCGCGGATTCGATCCGGGGCGCGAAATCACCCAACAGCGCGCGGGTCCGCTCCCCCGGCTTCAGATCGGCGCCCACGAAAACGACGAAGGTTCCTCCGCGGGGGGCCGCGATCGGGCCGAAAGCGATCTTGGCGACTTCGTTCATGGGGCTCCTCGGGAGGGTAGGAAAGCGCGCGGAGGAAAATTCCGCCGACGCAACAAAAAATAACACGCGTTGCCGACGCCGGAGTAATCACGGGCTTTCGCGCTCGCGTCAATAAGCCGCGCCGAATCCGATAACGCCGCCGGGCGGTTCGGGTCGGGGGCTCGCGGGTTGCCACATTCGCCGCCGCAGGATAGCCCCTTCGTAAGGGCAGACGTCCCTTGACCAAGAGAATGCCGGGGGAATTTCGACCGATCGATGTTGCGCATTGAACGATATCTCTTCCGCACGGCGGCGACGGCTTTTCTGGCTGGGTTGTTGACGTTGACGGCCGTGATCTGGGTCACTCAGGCGCTGAAGCAGCTCGACCTGATGACCGGCAAAGGGCAGACGATTCTTGTCTTTCTGACGATGACCGGCCTCGGACTTCCCTTCCTGACCGCCATCATCGCACCGGTGGCGCTGTTCGCCAGCGTCCTCTATTGCCTCAACAAGCTCAACGGTGATAGCGAGCTCGTGGTGATGAGCGCATCCGGCGTTTCCACCGCCCGGCTGCTGGCGCCTTTCCTCGCGCTGTTCGCGCTCGTGTTCCTGGCGGTGGCGGCGCTCTACCTCGATATCATCCCCCGAAGTTTCCAGGCCATTCAGACCCTCACCACGCGGGTTCACGCCGACTTCATCGCCAATTTCGCGCGGCCCGGCGCCTTCACCGAACTCGAAGCCGGCTTCATTTTTCACTACCGCGAACGGGCGAACGACGGCTCGCTGCGAGGCGTCTTCATTCAGGACCGCCGCGACCCCACGACGATATCGACGTATATCGCCGAGGTCGGCGAGATCGTCGAGAAGGAGGGCGAGACCTACCTCTTGCTGTTGAAGGGCAGCACGCAACGGCCGCGCGCCTCCGGCGATTCCGCGATCATCACTTTTGACGATTATGCGATCGATCTTTCTCAATTCATCCGCAAGGGCGATGCGATCCGACGTCCGCGCGAGCGCAGTACCTGGCAGCTGATGGCGCCGGACCCCCACGACCCGGGCGGGGGTCAACTCGCGCGGCAATCGCGCGCCGAGCTGTTCGACCGATTGACCAGCCCGTTCTACGCTTTCGCCGCCGGGCTGATCGCCTTCGCCGCGCTCGGCGAGGCGCGCACGACCCGACAAGGGCGGGGATGGGCGATCATCTCCGCCATTCTGGTGTTCGCGGCCGTCCGACTCTTCGGAATCACGGCGTCGGTGCTGATGCGCGGCAAGGGCGACGCCTCGCCGCCGCTCTGGGTCCTCTTCAGCGTGTGGGCTATCCCGCTTTTCGTTTGCGCGGCCAGCCTCGATGCGATCTTCGGCGGCCCACTCGCGCGCGGCCTGCAGACGGTTCGCCTCGTCGCGGGAAGCGCGGCGGCGCGGCGATGATCGTCGGCATCCTGGATCGCTATTTCGGGCGGAGCTTCCTGAAGACCGTCCTGGCGGTGTTCGGCGGCGTTTTCTTTCTCATATTCACGATCGATCTCGTCGACACCCTGCGAAAATCCGGGGAAACGCCGCGCGCCAACGGCCTGCTGTTGGCGTGGCTGTCACTCCTGCATACGCCGATCGTGGCGGAACAGGCCTTGCCGTTCGCAGTGCTGCTTGGGTCGATGATCGCGTTCTTGAACCTTTCGCGGCGGCTGGAGCTCGTCGTGGCGCGCGCCGCCGGGGTTTCGGTCTGGCGGTTCCTGTCGCCGGCGCTGATCGTCGCGTTGGCCGTCGGGGTCGTCACCGTGACGATCTATAATCCGCTCTCCACCGCCATGAAGCGGCAATCGGATGCGCTCGAGGCGAAGCTCTTCGGCGCTGCGGGCGCGGGCGGCAGGGGTCTCTGGTTGCGGCAGAAGAGCGTCGATGGCCAATCGATCGTCCACGCCGAGGGCCGCGACGCCAACAACGAAGCGTTCGCGCATGTGCAAGCGTTCAATTTCGACCCCGACGGGGCGTTCTCCCAGCGGGTCGATTCCGACCGCGCCACTCTGCGGGACGGATATTGGGAACTGGAAGGCGCCACGATCGTAACGCCCGGATTCGAGTCACAGACGGCTTCAGTCTATCTGCTTGCCACCAGCCTCACTCGGACCGAGGTCACGCGGGCCTTCGTGGCGCCCGAAACCGTCTCGTTCTGGGGGCTGCGTGAGCTCGCCGAACAGGTCGAGCGGGCGGGACTCGACGCGACGCCCTATCGGCTTCAGTATCAACAACTCATCGCCCTGCCGGTTCTGCTCGTCGCGATGGTTCTCGTCGCTTCGTGTTTTTCGTTAAGATTGTTCCGGATGGGCGGCGTGCAGCAAATGGTTTCCGGTGGCGTCGCGGCGGGGTTCGTGCTTTATGTCGCGACGAAAGTCGTCGGCGACCTGGGCGGCGTCGGAGTCGTCAGCCCGATGGTCGCTGGGTGGTCGCCGGCCGTTGTAGGATGCCTGTTCGGAGTCTACGTGCTTCTGCACCAGGAGGATGGTTGATGGGCCGCCCCATCGACCTTCCTGACCAAGGCGGACGCCGAGGACGCGTTGTTGCGCGCCTCGCTTTCGCGCTTGTCCTGGTGATGGCGGGTCTTGCGGGGATATTGTCGGCGGTCGGTCCGGCCAACGCCGCGAGTTCGCAGGCGCAAGCCGCGGCGCAAAATCCGGACAAGCTCTACATCGAGGCCGATCAGCTCGTCTACGACAAGGATCGCAACATCGTCACCGCGACCGGGAACGTGGTGCTCTATTACAATAACCGCGTGTTGCAGGCCGATCGCGTCGTCTACGATCGCGGCGCCAAGCGCGTGATGGCGGAAGGACGCGCCAAGCTGACGGACGAACACGGGAACATCACCTACAGCCCGAAATTCGACCTCACCGACGACTTCGCCTCCGGCTTCGCCAACGGCGTCCAAGTCCTCAACGTCAACAGGACTCGTCTGTCGTCCCCGCGCATAGAACGCTCCGCCGGGTCGATCACTGTGCTCGACCAGGGCATTTATACCGCGTGCGAGCCCTGCAAGGCGCATCCCGAATGGCCGCCGGAGTGGCAGGTGCGCGCCGCCAAGATCATCGAGAATCAGGAGACGCACACCATCTATTTCGAGAACGCGTGGGTTGACGTCTACGGCGTTCCGATCGCGTATGTTCCCTATTTTTCCGCCCCCGATCCCACCGTGACGCGCAAGAGCGGCGTGCTGGCGCCTCTTTATACGAGTCAGAGCGGGCTCGGAGTGAGCGTGAGCGTGCCCTATTTTCTGGCGCTGGCGCCAAATTATGATCTCACGATAACTCCCACCTATTACAGTTTGCAGGGACCCGCCCTCGACGTGCTCTGGCGTCAACGCTTGGATTACGGCGAGTACAGCGTGCGCGTGAGCGGCATAGACGAGATGCGTCCCACCGCATTTCCGGCCGCGCCCTTCGGAGCCGGCGACATCGCATGGCGAGGATCGCTCGAAAGCGTAGGGAAATTCTATATAAACCAAAATTGGCAATACGGGTGGAACATCACTGTGCTGTCGGACCGCTTCTACCTCAACGACTATCGGCTCACTGCGTTCGATCCCTCCAGATACTATTTTCAGGACATCGTCTCCTCCGCTTGGCTGCGCGGTCAGGAGGGTCGTGGATTCTTCGATTTGAGCGGCTATCACTTCCAGACCGAGACCGCATATGTCGATCAGCGCCAGGATCCGAACGCCGCACCGGTGCTGGACTATCACCGCACCTTTGCGATCGATCCGGACCATAGCAACGGCATCGGCGGCGAGGCGACGGTCGAGTTGAACGCGGCCAACATCAACCGCACCGAGGCGCTCTATCAATCGGTCGGGACACAGCAGTTCGACAAAGCCTTCGGCGTGATCAGCACCTGCACGAATTACCAGCCGGGGACCGCGTCGACCGATTGCCTGCTCAGGGGCATCGCCGGCGATTATGCACGCGCCACGGCGCAATTTTCATGGCAGCGCAGGATCGTCGATCCGATCGGCGAGGTTTGGACGCCGTTCGCGTTCGCGCGGGTCACCGGAGAGTCGACCGAGCTGAACACCAGCGATAGCTTCACCTACTCGTCGAGCAACGGGATGAGCACGATTCCCAATTCTGCACAACCCGCATTCTTCAACGGCGCCAGCGCGGGCTCGTCCGCCACGGCCATGCCGGGAGTCGGTCTCGAATATCGCTACCCCTTCGTCGCCAATTCGGCGATCGGGCAACAGATCATCGAGCCGATCGCGCAGGTCATCGTGCGCCCGAACGAAATCCTACCCCAGCTGCATCCGAACGAGGACGCGCAGAGCCTTGTCTTCGACGAAACCAACCTGTTCGCATGGAGCAAATATTCCGGCTACGACCGCGTTGAAGGCGGCACGCGGGCGAATTACGGGCTGCAATATACCGCCAACTTCGCCGACGGCGGCCACGCGAATTTCGTCGGCGGCCAGTCGATCCAACTCGCCGGCCAAAACTCCTACACGGTCCCGGACGCCGCCAACACGGGCCTCGAATCCGGCCTCGACAAGACGTTCTCCAATTACGTGCTCGGGGAAACGGTGCAGCCCTTCTCGGCGCCGCTTTCGTTTACGAGCAAGCAGCAACTTGATTCCTCGGACTATGCCCTGGCGCGGTTGGACGGGATCGTTTCGGCCAATCTGGGCGGAGTGACGGCGAGCGTGGACTATGGCCGTTACGCCGCGCAACCGCTGCTGGGATGGCCTCACGAGCGCCAGGGCGTCCTGACCAACTTGAAGTTCAAGATCAACGACCGGTTGACCGTCGACGGCGGAGTCGTGCTCGACCTCTCGCGGGATCTCTTCAATCTGCCGGGGCAGACGGAGCCTCTTTTCTACCCCAGCAATATCAACTTCGGAATTTCCTACGAGGACACTTGCACGACCTTCAGAGTCGCCTTCTCGTCCGTGATCACCGACCCGGTCAGCGCGACGCCTGGCGTTGCCGTCGCGCCGGCCATGCGCGACACCTCGCTGCTGTTCGAGCTGACGTTGCGCACGCTGGGCGAAATCAAGAGCTCGACCGGCATCGGCAACGTCAACTACTGACCCCTTCGCTCGGAAATTCTGCCATGCACGCAGCGCCGATCGCGATGACGATGGGCGATCCCGCCGGGATCGGCCCGGAACTGCTGCTGCGTGCCTGGCTGGCGCGCGATGCGATCGCGGCGCCGTTCTTCGCGCTCGCGGACCCGGACGCGCTCGCCGAACTCGCGCGACGCCTGGCCCTCGCCGTGCCGATCGCCGTCGTCGATCCCTCCGAGG
>JBAQGU010000051.1:0-2387 GCA_049287975.1 Roseiarcus sp. | reverse complement strand
CTTGCGCAACCGACGGTCGGCCGGCATATCGACACCCTGGAGTCCGCGCTCGGGCTCCCGCTGTTCGCACGCTCGCCGCGCGGGCTCGCGCCAACCGAAGCTGCTGCGAATCTCGTCCCGCATGTCGAGGCGATGGCGGCGGCCTCCGCCGCGCTCGCGCGAGCCGCCGCGGGTGAGGCCTCGGCTACCCGAGGGGTCGTCCGCGTGACCGCGAGCGAGATCATCGGCTGCGAAGTCCTGCCGGCGATCTTCGCGACGTTCCATGCGAAAAATCCGGGCGTCGCGATCGAACTCGCGCTGACCAACCGCAACGAGGACCTCTCCCGCCGCGACGCCGATATCGCGGTGCGCATGGTGCGCCCGACGCAGAGCGCGCTGGTCGCGCGTCGGATCGGCGAGACGCGAATCGGGCTCTATGCCCACCGGGACTATCTCGCGCAGTTCGGGACGCCGACCTCTCTCGCGGAGCTCGCCGGGCATCGCCTGATCGGCTTCGACCGCGACGACCGTGCCTTTCGATCGGTCGGCGCGCTGGCGGGCCTGCTTTCGCGCGAGTCGTTCGGCTTCCGCTGCGACAGTGATCTCGCGCAGCTCGCGGCGTTGCGCGCCGGCGCCGGCATCGGCGGCTGCCAGGACAACATCGCCCGGCGCATGCCCGAGCTGATGCCGGTGCTGGCGAGCGAGATCGCGTTCACGCTGGAGATATGGCTCGTCATGCACGAGGACATGAAGGCGACGCCCCGCGTGCGGTCGCTGTTCGAACATCTGGCGGCGGGGCTGACGGATTTCGCGCGGGAGCGGCGACCGACACAGGCCGTGTAAGTCGATCCGGGCCGCGGGCCGCTCTCGCTGCCGCCCTTGGCTGGTTGGCATAAGGCGCCTCGCGCGTGATATCGGCGCGCTTTGAAGCGATTCGATGCCGAACGCTTCATCCCACAGCCCGGCGGATCGTCATGATGTTCGATTTCGACGAGTATGATTTGCTGACGATATTTGTGGTCAGCGTAGCCGTCATGTTCGCCGCCAGCGAGATCGGCCGCCGGTTCGGCGGGTTCGCCCGTGGTCGCGGACGGGACAATGATGCGACGCTCGAGGCGGCGGTCCTCGGGCTGTTGGCTTTGATGATAAGTTTCAGCTTCGCCATGGCGCTGTCGCTCTTTGAAGCACGGCGCGATGCGGTTCTGAACGAGGCCAACGCGATCGGGACCACGGCGCTGAGGGCTCGCCTGCTGCCCGCGCCGCACGACGCGCAGGCCGTCAAACTGTTACGGCAATATATCCAAATTCGGTTGGATGGCGCCAACAGGTCTGTTCATCCACGCGCTGAATGAAATGATCGGCAATCAGGAAAAGCGGGTGATGGCCTATAACAATAGGGTGCCGGATATCGTCCTGATCGCTTTGTACTCCATCGCCTTCGTTGCGATGGCCTTTGCAGGTTTCGGGGCTGAACTGGATTCGCGGCGGTCGCGGCTTCCCGTCTACTTGACTGGACTGATCGTCTGCGCCGTGATGCTTTTGATTCAGGACCTCCGCAGGCCGGACGCCGGACTCATCAGGACCAGCCAAAAACCGATGATCGATACCGCCGCGAGCCTTGCCGCCTTCCCCGACTAGGCCCGGCCCGAAGCCGAGCGACAAACGCCGAGGCAGACCCAAGCTCCGATCGAGGCGAGACGTCAGCAGGGTTCCTGGATGCAGCACCGCGCGCCGGTGTTCCAGCGAATAGTTGGGATTGAGCCGGAGGGCGTTCTAGCGGCGCGCCTGCGCCGCTAGAAACTCGCGGGAGTTACTCGCAGCGAAACGCGCTCGTATCGCAACCGACGGAGTTCATACATTTTTTCCATGCGGCACAGCACGAGATTTTTTTGACGCCGTCAATTCCCGTATTCATACATGATAGCTCAGAACTGTCACAAGACGACTGCTCTTGCGAGGTACAGTGCCCAGCAATCGGATGAATGAAACGCTTGATGTCATCATCAGCTTTTGTTGCCGATACGCCGCAGCAAAAAATAAATGCGATTCCAAGGTTGACCGCCCGATTCATCATCGTATCTCCCGTGTAGTTGCATTGACGTTGCCCACATCTCGAGGCCCCGCCCCTTCTGGGACAGATCGAGACGGAGAATTCCTGATTTCTGCAACGCCCACAAGCCCACTCGGGGTCGATTGCCGCCTGCGTCTAACCACGGCCGCGCGCCGACTTTGCCGGCCGCACTCGGACTTCGAGAAAGTTGATGAGTTCCGCGCGCCGTTTTATCGGGTCCAAGACGTCGTCGCCGAACCCCAGCCGCCATGCGACGTCGCGGCGATCCGGGGCGGCGTCGAGGGCGCGCAGGTCTTCGACATAGGCGAGCGCGCTCCGCTCGTCCGCGAAAAATCCC
>JBAQGU010000050.1:0-4700 GCA_049287975.1 Roseiarcus sp. | reverse complement strand
CTGGGCGCCGCCGATGCGGCGCCCGCGAATGCCGGCGTCGCCTGCCGGCGTGGGCCAAGAGCGGCGGTCAACGATCGCAAGACGCGTCCTCCACCATCCACTCCACGAGTTCGCCGAACGTCACGCCGGCATGCGCCGCCATGTCCGGCACCAGCGAGGTCTCCGTCATCCCAGGCTGAGTATTGACCTCCAGACATACCAACTCGCCGTCTTCCCCATTTGAATCGTCGAACCGGAAATCGGAGCGACTCACGCCCCGACAACCGAGGGCGCGATGCGCCCGCAGCGACAAGTCTTGGACTTCATGGTAAATTTTCGGTTTAATTTTCGCAGGAATGATGTGACGGGAGCCTCCTTTGGAGTATTTTGCGTCATATCCGTAGAAAGATTCCGAAACCGGCTCGATTTCGATGATGTCCGTTGCGCGGTCGCCGATGACCGCGCAGGTCAGTTCCTTTCCGGCAACGAACCGCTCGGCGAGCAGCCGGTCGCCGTACGGCCAATCCTCGCGGCCGACTTCCTGCGGCGGATGCGTGCGGTCCTGCTTGACGATGACGACGCCGAAAGAGGATCCTTCCGCGACGGGCTTCAGCACATAGGGCGGCGTCAGGACATGGCGCCGCCCCGCATCCCTGCGATCGACCGTGACGCCCTCCGCGACCGGGATCCCCGCCGCGCTCAACACCGTCTTGGCGAGGTCCTTCTGCATCGCCAGCGCGGAGGCGAGGACGCCGGAATGCGTATAGGGAATTTTCAAGATTTCGAGCACGCCCTGGATCGTTCCGTCTTCCCCGACGCGGCCGTGCAGGGCATTGAAGGCGACATCAGGCCTGAGTTTGGCGAGAACCTCGGCGATGTCGCGCGTCACGTCGATTCGGGAAACGCGGTAGCCGCGCGTCTCCAAGGCGTCGGCGCAGCCGCGGCCGGAATTGAGCGAGACAGGCCGCTCGGCGGACCAGCCGCCCATCAAAACCGCCACATGCTTCATTGCCGAACAACTCTTTCGCCCGCGCCGCCGGGCCGTTAAATTAGAATTAATGCGCGCGCGTTAACGGCGCCTTAACCCAGGGACAGCGGCGCTCGAAAATTCGACGGGTGGCTCGGCCGCCGCCGTCCGCCAGACCGACCACGGGGAATCCGCTTGCCAACTCGCGTCGGGGCGCCTATGTACAACCTGTTTTGCATCCGGGGCGTCAACGCATCGTCGGCCCCTTTCGATACGTGGCAGAGCGGCGCGTCGGAGGGCCACGGCGAACGAGGATCGTCTCGTCGCGTAGGCGCATATCTGGACATTCGTCGTCTTCTTTGTGTTGCGCGAAAGCGTTGCGCGTCGAGTTCGCGGTGGAAGTCGGAAGATGCGCCCTCGCCGGGCATGGCCCGGCGATCGCGAGCCTCTGCGAAACATCGGCGCTTTGTCGGCGCCCCTCGAAAGGCGACGAGGTTCGTGTCCGCCGAGTTTCAGGGTCGTCATGCCCGGGTCGCAGCAAATTATCCGTGGGGCCGCGCGCGCGAACGCGCGGAGCAGCGGTCGCGGCGCACCTGATTCGTTCCGCTTTGACCGACGCGGGCCCATCGCTGGGTCGGCGCATTCTTTTCACTTTTTTCCTCCCAACTTTGGCGCGCCGCGCCTGGACTTCGAGCGCCCATCAGGGTCGCACGGAGCCGCCCGCGCGCGCCCTGCGAGAGTTACACATGTCCAACAAGATGATCATCGACGCTTCCCATCCCGAAGAAACCCGGGTGGTTGTTCTCAGGGGTAGCCGAGTCGAGGAGTTCGATTTCGAATCCGCGAGCAAGAAGCCGCTGCGCGGCAACATATATCTGGCAAAGGTGACGCGCGTCGAGCCGTCGCTGCAGGCGGCCTTCATCGACTACGGCGGCAACCGACACGGTTTCCTCGCCTTTTCGGAAATTCACCCCGACTACTATCAAATTCCCGTCGCCGACCGGCAGGCGCTGCTCGAGGAAGAGGCGCGCTCGCACCGCGAGGACGAGGAAGAGGCCGCGGGCGAACGACGCAGCCGCCGCCACAGACGTCCCCGCTTCAACGAGTCGGAAATGCGCGGCGGCAATGGCGAGGCGGTTTCCGCGCCCGCTCCGATGGATAGCGACTTGGCCGAGGAATTGCGATCGGCCGCCCTCGACGAACCCGAAGCGCCGGTCGAACACGAAGCGCAGATCGAACCAGAGCCGCGGGTCGATGGCGAGGAACCTCCGGAGGAGGAACTGGAAACTGCGTCGCATGCCTCGAGCGAGTCGGGGGAGCCCATCGAGGCGCGCGCCTCGGTCGAGTCGGCCGACGACGCACAGGCGCCCGAACCTGCGAACGAAAACCAATCCCCCGAAAGCGCGGAAGACGAGCCGTCGCTCGAGCCCAACGGGTTCGAGCCCGCCCATGAGGAGGAAGACGAGCCCGAGGTGACCACCCTCGGCGGCGCCGGCTCCGAGGAGCAGACCGTGCGCGCGCCGCGTCCGCGCGGCGAGGACGACGGGGAGCCGGTCGAGGTGATCGGCGGCGACGCGATGGACGAGACGCCGCGCCGCGCGCCGCGCCTCCGGAGACACTACAAGATTCAGGAGGTCATCAAGCGGCGTCAGGTGCTGCTGGTGCAGGTGGTCAAGGAGGAGCGCGGCAACAAGGGCGCCGCGCTGACGACGTATCTCTCGCTCGCGGGCCGATATTCCGTGCTGATGCCGAACACCGCGCGAGGGGGCGGCATTTCCCGCAAGATCACCAACGCACAGGACCGCAGCCGCCTGAAGTCGATCGCGGAGGAACTGGAAGTTCCCGACGGCATGGGGGTCATCCTTCGCACCGCGGGGGCGGCGCGCACCAAGCCGGAGGTCAAGCGCGACTTCGAATATCTCTTGCGCATGTGGGAGACCGTGCGCGAGACGACGCTCGCCTCCAGCGCGCCCACGCTGGTCTACGAGGAAGGCTCGCTGATCAAGCGCGCGATTCGCGACCTCTACAGCAAGGAGGTAGAGGAAATCCTCGTGGCGGGCGACGGCGGCTATCGCGAGGCCAAGGCGTTCATGCGCCTCTTGATGCCCAACCACGCCAAGGCGGTCGTGCCCTACCGCGATACCCAGCCGGTGTTCGCCAAAGCCGGCGTCGAGGCGCAGCTCGACGCGATGTTCTCCAATCAGGTCACATTGAAGTCCGGCGGCTACATCGTCATCAACCAGACCGAGGCGCTGGTTGCGATCGACGTCAATTCGGGCCGCTCCACTCGCGAGCACAATATCGAAGACACCGCGGTCCGCACCAATCTCGAGGCGGCGGACGAGATCGCCCGTCAGCTCCGCCTGCGCGATCTGGCCGGCCTGATCGTCGTCGATTTCATCGACATGGAGGAATCGCGCAACAATCGCGCGGTGGAGCGCCGGATGAAGGACGCGCTCAAGAACGACCGCGCGCGCATCCAGGTCGGCCGCATCTCGCATTTCGGGCTGCTCGAAATGTCACGGCAGCGCATCCGCACCGGCGTGCTCGAAGGCTCGACGGTGGTCTGCCAGCACTGCCAGGGCGCCGGCGTCGTGCGCTCGACCGCCTCCGTCGCGCTGCACGTGCTCCGCGTGCTCGAGGACGCGCTGATCAAGAGTTCCGCGCACGACATGACGGTGCGTGCGCGCGCGCCCGTCGCGCTCTATATCCTCAACCAGAAGCGCGTGCACTTGCGCGATCTCGAGCGCCGCTTCGGCGTGACGGTGCTGGTCGAGGCGGACGACACGCTGACCGGCGCGAACTACCATGCGTTGGAGCGCGGCGAACCGGCGTCCGGCGTCAAGGCGCCGGAGGCGGAGCTCGAGCATCGGCCCGCCGGCTATGGCGCACCTTCCGCCGACGAGGACGAATTCGTCATCGAGGATACGCCGGAGGCCGAGGAGGACATCGAGATCGGCGAAGCGGCGGCTTCCGAAGACGAATTGGAGCCCGAAGAGGGCGAAGCCGGCGCCGAACGCGCGGATGGCGAAGCGAATGGCGACGAGGCCGAGCGCAATCGCCGCCGTCGTAGGCGCCGCCGCCGGCGCGGCGGCGAACGTCCTCCTGGCGAAGGCATCTCCGCCGACGCACCGCAGCCGACCGATGACGGCCTCGCGGTCGTCGCCGAGATCGGCGGCGATTTCTCCACGCCGGCGCCGAGCGCGCGAAGCGAGGAAGAGGGCGTCGACGAGAACGGCCGTCCCAATGGGGCGCGCCGCCGGCGTTCACGTCGCGGGCGCCGCGGAGAGCGCGACCGTTTCGCGCCCCCGAGCCCCGAAGGGGAAGCAGAGGCGTTGGCGGAAGTCGCGGGCGAGACCGAGGCGGACGAGTCCGATGCCGCGGCCGAGCTGGCTGAACCCGATGTTTGGGCCGAGCCGGCCGAAAGCGACTCCGCGGCCGAGGCGCCCGTCATGACCGAGCAAGCGCCGGAGCGCGCGGAGGCCGAGACGTTCCCTTGGTCGGCGACCGAGCCGGCCTCATCCGCCGACGAGTCGACATCGCCCATTGCCGCCGAGGCCACGGCGCCCGTCGTCGCGCACGAGACAGGGGCGCTGAACGGCGTGGAGGCCGAAGCGCCGCAGCGCTTTGAGGCGGAAGCGCGCCGTCACGACGAAGCGTCGCCTTCGACGGCTCCCGAACCCGCCGCGCGCAGCGGCGCCGAAACCGAACCTCCGGCCGAACAGCGCCCCCGACGCTCGGGCTGGTGGCAGCG
>JBAQGU010000049.1:0-5573 GCA_049287975.1 Roseiarcus sp. | reverse complement strand
GGGTTGGCCGGAAAGGTCAGCACCTCGTCGGCGAGCGCAACCTCGTCGTTCTCGAGCCCGGTCCGCTCGGGGCCGAACAACACGCCGCGCTTCTGGCCGAGTCTAAAACCCGCTCACGGTAACCGGTCCGGCTGATCTCTTGAAAAAAGTTGACACAAATTCTGATAATCCGTATATTGTGCATTGTTGAAAATCGAGACGTCGCTGACCTATGCGGGTCATTGATTGCGTTGGCCCGCGGTCCAGATTTTGCTGGCAGCGGAATTGCGCGGCGGCTGTCTACTCTACGCGCTGGCTCTCTTAAACGGAGCCAATGTAGGCTGATAAAAGTTCGAGACGCTCCCCATATCGGGACAGCGGCACCCAAGCTGAGAATGGGATTCTGGCGCTCTTTCGGTTTGCCCAGAGTGGGGTTAGCACGCGATGGTGCCGCAATTTTTAACTTGGGTGCTCTACAGAGGGCGGCTGGACCGCCCAGTGCCACATTAGTTAGAGTTCGTCTGATGGCTTTCACATCGACTCTTCAGGAATTGCTCTTGGTGGAGCACTTTCGCACGCCTTTACCTTTGTCCATTTTGGATATGGCGGATTGGGCCAATGAATTTGCGACGTATCCGAAGGCGCAACAGTTGCAAGTGGTGCCGCCTGTCGAGCTCTCGAGTCCGGGTCCAATCGGATTTACATTTAATTTAGCACAGCCGGAATTGCCGCGTTTGATGCTTCGCTCGGCGAACGGCGAGCGAACGATTCAATTGCAGGCGGACCGATTTGGGTACGGGTGGTCGAGAAAGGTCCCCATAGGGGAGCGCGCCGAATATCCTGGCTTTGAGGCAATCAAACTCGATTGTGCTACGGAAATGCATAAGTTTCGCACGTGGTGTGGTCGAAGAATCGGGACAGTACCGAAGATCAAACTCGTCGAGATTGGTTATCACAACGCGGCACCGATCGTGGTCGGTGAAAAGCGGCGACGGCTAGCGGACATTTTCCGATGGGTTCAGCCGGCTCGGCCTGTGAACAGCTTTCAAGTGTCTTGGGCCGAGTTACTCCAGAAGGATCGACCGGATGCGCCACGCGTCAATGCCGTTGTAGCTGTTGGCTCCGCCCCGCCGGTCGCCGAGGCGCTTATTTTCAACTTTATGGGCTTTGCCCCAATCGACAAGGACGACGACGGCAATATTTCGGACGCGTTTGACAGGCTCCATCAGCGCATCTTAGAGATGTACGAATCGGCGATTGTAAAGGATGGGGGGGACGAGAAATGAGTGGATCCGCCGCTACCTACGATGTGCCGCCCATCTCGCCTTCGACGTTTCTCCTTCTTTATGGCACGAATAGTGCGGAAACAGCGCCGGATCGGGCTAGCCGATTCCGTTTCGTGCGCAGGCATGTTCTTGGCACTTCGACAGCGATTGACGACTCCATGCTGGTTCCGGTCCGGGCGGGGCCACCTTGGGCGCATGTCCTTGCACTCAGAGCGCAAAGCATTGGGAAATTGGCGCGTGGATGGGACGGACCAGGGTCGGTCGCTATCGATCGGGGTTTGCTTATCGAAGCCATTTGGATCGTTAGGAATGCTCTTACTGACGCTCCGAACGCTGTTGCTCCGTTTTTGGTCCCCGGCGGGGATGGCAGTCTTCAGGTCGAATGGCACGAAAAGAATGGCGAGTTGGAATTCGATTTAGCCGTCGACGGAAGTCGATTCATTTGGATTCGAGACCATCGCTCTGGGGAAGAAATTGAAGGCGACGATGATAGGGCGGATGCTCTCTTTTCTCGTTGGGCGCCCCGGCTGGCGTCGGTCGTTTACAATGACTGTTATGTGCCTTCTGCGACAAACAGTGCCGTCTCGGGAGCTTATGCCGGATCGTCATTTTATTCGGACAATTCAATCACCTAGCCACGTCATCAAGGATGCTTCTACGGGCCTTTATAGAATTTCTTCGAAAGCATTTTCCCCATCCTCCGAAGACAAGAAACTTTCGGGCGATTTAGAGCAACTATTATTGGCCGATGGCCTACATGCCACTTCTCTAAAGCCGGCGTTATCAAGAGTTGTCGGGGTGTTCGCGCTCAAAATTGGACAACTTCGCGATCGGGAACTCAGTGTCTCTCACGACCCCGTGCGCACAAATTGGTATCATGGCGCAGTCGGCGGAATTAAGGGCAGGCACAAAGAACACTTGCGTAGGGACGCTATTGAACTAATACCAATAGACCAGGACGAAGCCGCGAAGTTCGATGCGCTGAGCCAGCAAAAGGCCGCCAGCGAGTGAGCGGCACGGGATCTCCGGGACGATACAACCCGGACATCCTTTCCGGCGTAATCAATTCTCGACATGGGCTCGCGCCTCGCTATCCGCCCGCTCCGCCCGGCTTATTCGGCCTCACGCGCTTGCGCGTCTGCACCTCGACGCGCGGGCCTTCGACCAGTCGTACGACCGCGCCCCAGAGCGTGCGGACGTCCTGTTGGGTCAATCGCATGCGGTGGAAGATGTTGCGCAAGTTGCGCCGCATGCCCGGCTTCTTCGTGGCCGGGCGAAAGAAGCCCGCAGCGTCGAGCTTCTCCTCGAGAAACTCGAAGAACGCGATCACCATCTCGCGGTCCGCCGGCGGCGAGACCGCGCGCGTCACCGCGGGCGGCGGCGGCGCGTCGCCATGGGCGGCTTTGAACCATTCGTAGCCGACCAGCAGCACCGCCTGCGCGAGGTTGAGCGAGGCGTAGGCTGGGTTGGCCGGAAAGGTCAGCACCTCGTCGGCGAGCGCAACCTCGTCGTTCTCGAGCCCGGTCCGCTCGGGGCCGAACAACACGCCGCGCTTCTGGCCGGCGACAGCGGTTGCGCCCATGCCGGCCGCCGGCGTCAGCACCTGCTTCATTTGGCCGCGCTCGCGCGCGGTCGACGCGTAAACGAATTGCAGATCGCCGACAGCGGCCTCGACGCTGGCGAAGACGCGCGCGGCGTCGAGCAGATGCGTCGCCCCCGCCGCGGCGGAATAGGCGATTTCGCGGTATTCGTCGGTGCGCGGCCAGCCCGCCTTCGGATTGACGAGCCGGAGATCGTCGAGCCCGAAATTGGCCATGGCGCGCGCGCACATGCCGATGTTCACCGCGAGCTGCGGCCGAACCAGAATGATCGCCGGTCCGCCGCCGAGCGGCGCCTTGGTCTTGTCCATGCCCGCCCCGACCATGGCTGTGTTTGAACCCCCATTTGGCCATGTCGGCGATTTGTCGCCGCGGCGCAAGGGTCGGATTTCGTGAAAGGCGCTCATTGCTAATTCGGATTGGCTCGAGTTGCGCTACCGTCACCACCGGTTTGACCCGTTCATCCAAGGCTAACGTCCGCGGAATAATTACCGGGGGCGCCGCTTGGATGTCCTGCTCCAGGCCGGCAAGAGCGGCGGCTCCGAAAGCCGCCCGACCCGGTTTTGCGCGTCGCCTCGGCAGATGTTCGAGGCCGCTCCGTGACATGATCGGAATTTGTTTTCCAAAAAGCCGAATCCATGGTATGTGAGTTATTCGGTAAAGAAAACTTCCTGACGACTTCCGTCGAACGACCGGAAAACACCGCGAAGAAAAATGCGCGAAAGCGCGAAGTAACTCCCTAGCTGCTTTGACCGGCTTTGCTTTTTCGGAAAGGCAGGGGTTTGCGGCGGTGAGCAGCGACGTCGGGACGAGCCGGTTCTGTTTTCCGTGGGGTTCCCTCGGTTTGCGTCCCCGATAGGGGATCCGCCAACCTCGCTCCTCGAGGCGGCGCGGGATCGGGCCATGAGCCGGGGTCTCGGCGAACGGCGAATTTGGTTGGGCTCGAGATGGCGCTCGCCGTGTTTCCGCGGGGCGGAACGGCCGCACGAGTCGACCGACGGGTCGACCGGATCCGGCCGCGAGCCGGAAACGGAAGGCCCCCCGCGTTTGAGCGGGGAACCGATTATCCCGACAGGCGCCAGATCAGGATCGCCGGCGGCGCGGTGAGGGTCTCGAGGATGTTCCATCCCTGCTTTCGCGCGGTCGAGACGACGGAGCGAAGGCGAGTGAATGTCTTGGCGCCGGCCATTGTGCGAAAGCCGCCGGAGATTTTCATCTTGACCTTCGTCATGCGCAGGTCGCGCTCGCCCAGATTGTTGGTGAAGGGAACTTTGAAGTCGTGGAGAAAGCGCAGGACGTCGCGCCTGAACTGGTGCAGCCGGTTCAAGAGATTATGTCCCGGTCGACGCGGCGTTCGGCCGCGCGCTCCGGCGGCTCGGCTCAGCGGCGGTTGCTGGCGATGAAACGTGAGCCCGCGCCTGACGATGTTGTTATAGCGTCTCAGCAGCGACCCGCGAACGGCGTCTGTCAGAGCCGTTGCGCCCTTCGCGACGGCCTCGCGCACGGCTTTGACGCCGTCCATCAGGGCCTCTCGCATTTGCCGGGCCCATGGCTCCTTCTCGATCTCGATCAGGGCTTTGAGCTCGCGCAGATGATGGGCGTTGCAGAGTGCGTGCTCGACGCCGGGCAGCGAGTAATAGGGCTTGAAATGGTCGTGAACGATGACGCCGCCTTCGAGCCCTTTGGTCACCTCGCCGCGTTTCTCGGTCACCCGGTACAAGGTCAGAGCCGGGGTCGAGGCGGTGTGCAGCCATTGGAGCTTGCCGCTGACTGACAGGCTGTCAAGGCTTCGATTCGCCGGTTTTCGCGAGGCATTAGGCGTCCGGCAAACGGGACCAGGCCAGCGCCGCACGTAAACTTTGCTATAACGCCAATCTCTGCAAGACCGAGCGACGCCAGTCGTCCAAGAGCCCCGGCAATTCGCGCATGTCGTCGAAGACGACCGCGGCGCCCGCCTCGACGAGGCGAGCGTTATATTCCTGCCCCTGGGCGTGCGCTCCTCCGGTAAAGCCGAACACGACCATCTCCGCGCGACGGGCCGCAGTGACGCCGTGCACGCTGTCCTCGATGACGAGGCAATCGCCCGCGCTCACGCCCATGCGTTGCGCGGCGTGCAGAAACAGATCGGGTTCGGGCTTGCCGCGCGCCACTTCGGAAGCCGAAAAGACATGGGGCTCGAATAGATTCGCATACCCGACGATGCGCAGTGAAGCGCGGATGCGTTCGATCGAACTGGACGAGGCGACGCAGACCCTCGCGCCCAGTCGGCCAATGAGCTCCGCGATTCCTTTGATGCCTTTGAGCTCCCGCTCGAAATCCGCGAGGACGTCGTTCGCGAGTTCGCTCTGAAACTCGGGAGGCAGCGGCGCGCCCAACGCGCGCTCGGCGATCCCTAGCATCGATTGCTCGCTGACGCCGAGGAAGAGCTCGCGGATCTGGCTCTCGTCCAGTTTCAGGCCCAGACGTTCGAGCGCCGCGCCGAGGCGCGCCGAAGCCAGCACCTCGCTGTCGACGAGAACCCCGTCACAATCGAAAATGACGACTTCCGGCCATCGCTTCATGCGAAGCGCTCGATCTGTGGCGTTTCTAGAAAGCGCATGGGTCAGCGCATTGCCTCCCGAAGCCGTCGTTCTGTCTCTTGCAGCGCTTCGAAGGCGTGGCGCTTCTTGGCGTGCAAGGCCGCGATGGCGCCGCCGGCGGGTTCGCTGAC
>JBAQGU010000048.1:0-9517 GCA_049287975.1 Roseiarcus sp. | reverse complement strand
CAGCGGCGCCGATGCAGGCGGCGAGCGCGAACGGCGCCGCGGCGGCGGCGACTCGCCAGAAAGGGGCTGCGAACGCCGCGACCATTACGCCGCCTTCTGGCCGAGCATCATGCGTCCCACTTTCTCGACGCTCGCTTCGCCTCGTCCGAGTTCGCCGACCACGACGCCGCCATAGAGCCCGATGATGCGATCGGAGAGCGCGAGGATTTCGTCGATCTCCTCGGAGATCAACAACACGGCGCCTTCGCGTTTCCGAAACTCCGCGATCCGCTGATGAATGAAGGCGATGCCTGAAATGTCGACCCCTCGCGTCGGCTGCGCCGCGACCAGCAGCTTCGGCTCTCGGTCGAATTCGCGGGCGATGACGACGCGCTGCTGATTGCCGCCGGAGAGGCTGCGCGCCGCGTCCGTCAAGCGTCGATAGCGGACAGAGAGCTTCGCCATCGCGCTTTTCGCACGGCCGTCGATCGCCGCGGGGCGCAGGAAACCGCGGCGCGAGAACGGCGGCTCGCCTTCGCGGCCCGCGACGAAATTGTCGCGGATCGAAGCGACGAGGCAAAGCCCCTCCTCGGCGCGATCGGCGCTGAGATAGCCGATCCCCGCCGAGCGGAAGCGGCCAGTGGATGCGTTTGTGATCGGCGTCCCGGCGAAGACAATCGTCCCGGATGCGATCGGGCGCAATCCGGCGGCGCTGGCGACGAGCTCATCCTGGCCATTGCCGGAAACGCCGGCGACGCCCACGATTTCCCCGGCATGAACCTCGAGGTCGATCGGCCCCAGCCGCTGGACGCCGCCCGGGTCGCGGGCGACCAGAGCTTTCGCTGCGAAGAGCGGCGCCGCGGCCCTGCGGGCCCGCGTCTCGATCCGCGTGGGCTCGACCGCCTCCCCGACCATCGCTCGAGCGAGCCGCGCCTTGTCGGTCTCGGCGGGCGTCGTGGTCGCAACGACGCGGCCCGCGCGCATGACGGTGATCGCGTCGGCGGCGCGCATGACTTCGTCGAGCTTGTGGCTGATGAACAAAATCGTACGGCCCTCGCCTTTCAGCCGCCGCATCAACGCGATCAGCTCCGTCACCTGCGCGGGCGCCAGAACGGCGGTCGGCTCGTCGAGGATCAGGACGTCGACGCCGCGATAGAGCAGCCGCAGGATTTCCAGAACCTGCCTGACGTGAACCGGGGCGTCCGAAACCCTCGAGCGCCAATCGATCGCGACGCCGGCGATCTTCGCCAGCCGGTCAGCCTCCGCTCGCGCCGCGCGCCAGTCGATCAGGCCGCCGCGGCCGAGCGGCTCGTGGGCGAGGATCAGATTCTCGAGCAGCGTCAGCGGCGGCGCGAGCATGAATTCCTGATGCACCATGCCGGTCCCGCGCGCGAAGGCGTCCGCGGGCCCCGTCAATCGAACCGGCGCGTCATTGAGGATGACGCTGCCGTCGTCCGGTCGGTCGACGCCCTGCAATATCCGCATGAGCGTCGATTTTCCCGCGCCGTTCCCGCCGACGACGGCATGGATCGTGCCCGGCGCGACCGCAAGATCGACGCGGTCGACGGCGACCACAGGGCCGAACCGTCGGCTGAGTTGGCGGGCGCCGATGCGAATTCGGACGCCGGCGGCCTCCGTCACTTGAAATAGTCCGGATAGCCCTGATCGACGACGTTCCAGACCTTTATTTCGCCCGACAGAATTTTCTTCTTCAGGTTGTCGACCTTGGCGAGCATCGGAGCGGGAATCTCGTCATGGGTATATTTCATCGGGGAAAGGCCGACGCCGTCCTGCGCGAGGCCCAAGGTCACGGTCTTGCCCCCGGGGAACTTGCCGTCGGCGTAATCCTTGACGACGGTCTCGACCGCGACGTCGGTCCGCTTGATCATGCTGGTGAGGACGGCGCCGGGGGCGATCCCGTCCTGATCGGTATCGACGCCGATCGCGAAGCGTCCGGCTTCCTTCGCGGCCTGGATGACGCCGAGACCCGTTCCGCCCGCCACCTGATAGACGACGTTGGCGCCGGCGTCGAACATCGCCTTGGCCATCTGCAATCCGATCGCGGGATCGCCGAAATTGTTGGAATAGGCAACCTTCACTTCGACTTTCGGATCGATTTCGCGCGCGCCCTGGATGTAGCCGACGATGAATTTGTCGATGCCGACGGACTTGGTGCCGCCGATCACGCCGATGACCGGCTTGCCGCTCATGCCCTTGATCGACGCATCCTTGGCGACCAGCGTGGCGAGGGCGCCGGCGAGGTATGAGCCTTCCTGCTCCTGAAACAGAACCGAGGCGACGTTGGCGCCCGGCTTGACCTGATTGAGAATGACGTAATCCGTGTCGGCGTAATCCTTCGCGACCGCAGCGAGCGCGTCGCCATGCGAATATTCGAGATCGACGACGAGGCCGAAGCCCGCGTCGGAAGCACGCCGCAATATGTCGGCGGCTTGCGCCACCACATCCTTCGATTCGACGGCCTTGCCCTGGAGCTTGGTCTCGGCGAGCGCCTTCTTGAACCCCGCATAGGCGAGATCGTTGTAGGATTGATCGCCAAGGCCGCCCTGCGCGATGATCAGGGCTACCGGCTTGTCAGCCGCGGCAGCCGTCGATGCGGCCCCAAGGCCCAAGACGAGGGCCGAAATCATGGCTGAAATCCAGGTTCGACGCATGGTGTTTCTCCGTTGACGTCAGCGAAGCGGGGCCAAGTGAGGCCGAGCCCCGATCGCGCCGTATCTCGGCCTCATAGGCGTAGCGGCGTGCGTCGTAGACGGCGTCCACGACGTCGAGAATGCTCCCATCGGCCAAGGTCTGAAGATACGCGGGCGCCCGCTTCAGCGTCGGCGCCGCGACGAAGCTTCCGAGCCCCTGGCGGCGGTCCACTAGTCCCTCGTCGACCAGGGACTCGATCGCGCGCGCGACCGTAAGCCTGCTGACGCCAAACCGGTTCGTCAATTGCGGTTCGCTGTCGATTCGCGCTCCAGCCGGCATGCCCGCGATTTCACGACGCAGGCGATCAACCACCTGTCGATACAAGGGGAGATCGGACGGAACGCCGAAACGAAGGGCATTCGAACGCGCCATGGCCCCTCGGACCTACGGTTGACCGGACAATCCGTGTCACGCTTCGCCGATGCTGGCAAGAGAGCACCCGGGAGAGCCACGGATCGCAAAGCACGAGGACATTCCCGACGACATAACCTTTGGCAGCGAACGGTCGAAGACCGAATAGCTAGTGGTCGAAATCAATCGTATGGTACCGGCCGCGTATGGTGGGAATGGTGGGAAAGCGGCCGGTCGTCGGAGCGCCTGAAAGGATCTGATGCGCCCGCCGTACGGCGGTCGTACCCGAGGCGATCGGCCTCGCCCTCGGAGCGAGCCAAAACGGTTTGACGTGGAGGTCGGCGATGAGGCGAAGAGACGTCATTGCGCTTCTCGGCGCCGCGGCGATCGCGAGGCCGCTGGCCGCCCGCGCGCAGCAGCAGGCGCATGTCGCCAGGATCGGGATATTGAGCAGCGGGGGAAACCCGAAAAGCCCGCTCTTCGAGGCGTTCAGCAAGAAAATGGCCGAACTTGGCTATGTCGAGGGGCGAACTCTGGTGACCGAATTCCGTTCGTCCGACGCCGACGTCGACCGCCTGAATGACCTCGCGATGGGTCTGGTTCGCATTCCGGTCCAAGTCATCGTCACGGACGGCGGCGCACCGGTTGCCAGGGCTGCCCAACGAGCCACGTCGACCATCCCGATCGTCATGGCGACGGGGCCCGGAGACGCCCTGGGACTGGTCCGCAGTCTCGCACACCCCGGCGGCAACATCACGGGGTTCACGCTACGATCCGTCCAACCCGCGAAGCGATTCGAGCTTCTGAGAGAGATTCTTCCCACAGTGAGTTCCGTCGGGATTTTGTGGAGTGCGGTAGACTGGCAAATGATCGCGGCGAACGAGCAGGCGGCAGGCGCCCTCGGCATCGATCTCCAAACAGCGCAAGCGCGGAGCAGCGAGGAGATACCAGCCGCCATCGACAAGCTGGCGCGAAGCGGCGTCGCCGCGTTCATCGTCCTGCCTTCCGCATTGTTCTGGAATCAGCGCAGCGTGATCGTCGAGCGCGTCGCGGCCGTGGCGCTGCCCGCGATCTATCCCGAGCGTGAATATGCGGAGGCGGGCGGTCTCGTGGCGTATGGTCCGAACGTCGCGGAGAATTTTCGTGGCGCCGCCGTTTACGTGGATTGCATTCTCGAGGGCGAAAACCCTGGTGATCTTCCGGTCCAGGAGCCGGCGACCTTCGACTTCGTCATCAACCTGAAGACGGCTAAGGCGCTCGGCCTCACGATCCCCGTCTCGATTCTCGCCCGAGCCAGCGAGGTCATTGAATAGGCCTATCAGTTGCCTGCCCGAGAGCACGTTACCGCAAAGCGGTTTAGTGCAATACATATTGCGACAGCAGATTTTTTTGCGACGCGACACCGCGGGTATCTGTCGGTCCGTGCTCTCCTAGCTAGTGGTTTGCCCGCGTCATCGGGCTCTCGGCGCGGAGTGACCGCAATGGGTCGTGACCTGCCGGTGGTTGAGCAGCCGGCGTTCGTTGCCGCGAGCGTCTTTGAAGAGGGGATAGCGGCCTTTCGGCGGAGCCGCCTGGACCATTCGCAGCGACCGCCGCCAAAATTCTACTCGATCACGACTTCTGCGCGGGCGAGCAACGTCAGCGGCACCTCGAGACCGAGCGCGTCGGCGGCCTTGAGATTGATTGACAACTCGAACTTGGTCGTCACCTCCACCGGCAGATCGCTCGGCTTCGCGCCCTTCAATATCTTGTCAACAAAATAGGCGCCGCGGCGAGCCATGTCGGTGAAAACCGGCCCGTAACCCATGAGGCAACCTGAACGGACATAATCAGCGGACTCGTAGATCGCCGGGAGCCGGTATTTCGCGGCGAGCTGCCCGAGCCGACCTCGGTTCGCATTGAAGAATGGATAGGCCAGAACATCGACCGCGTCCACATGCGCGGCCGCAGCCTCCTGGAAGGCGGGTTCGAACGAGTCGACACTCGGAAGATCCCAGCGGCGAAGTTGAAGACCGAGCCTTTTTCCGATCTGTTCCGTGACCGTCAACCCCGTGCTCCCACCCGGCATCGGGTAGGAGAACACGGCGACGTCCCTGAGATTCGGAATAAGCTCGTGCAACAGCTCGAGCCGTTTGGCGCTCAGATCGTCGTTCGAGAATGATAGGCCGGTAATGTTGCTCCCGGGATGCGAGAGGCTGCTGACCAATCCGCTCGAGACGGGATCGCCGGTCGCAAGGAAGATGATAGGTATGGAGGTCGTCGCGCGACTCGCCGCGCGAGTTGGAGGCGGAGCCACCGTGACGATGACGTCTACCTTTAGATTGACCAGTTCGGTGGCGAGCGACGCGATATTTTCGGGCTTTCCATGCGCGACCCTGCGCACATACGCAATATTCTGTCCCTCGACGTAGCCCAGATCGCGCATGCCTACGACGAAGGCGTCGAAAATAAAGGCGACGTCGGGGTCGAGAATTCCAATGACCGGCATTGCCTTCTGCGCGATCGCCGCGAGTGGCCATAGGGCGGCCACGCCCGCCAGCTCGAAGAATTCGCGTCGTCTCATCCGCGCCCTCCTCACCGAGCCTGGTATCCTGCATGGAGGCTAGCAGATCGTCGATCCGGGCGCGACTACACCCCAGGGGCAAATACTTCTCGCCGTTATGCGACCGGCGGCAATGGGTCGAGACCCGCCGGTCGCTGACCACCCGCCGTCGTTTGCGCCCATCCCGTTAGAATCGAATTCCTTCAGCCGCATTGCCGTCCCGATACTGACAAGAGAGCGCCCGAAAGTCACGGGTCGCTTGAAATTTAGTTCCTGAATCCACATTTCTGACACGAATATCGCCGATATTTCGAGCAATTGCGTGAGTGGCAGCGTTGTCCGATGGCAAAGGCATTCTTGTTGGTTGTATTTTGCGCGCTGGCGAGCGGATGCGTCAGCGACCAGGAACGGGCTGTACAAGCGCAGAATATCGCGGAAGCAGACGCCCAAGCGTGTTCTTTTTACGGCTTCAAGGCCGGCACTCCGGAATTTTCTCAATGTCGCATGGCTAGGGATCAGAATCGCCAAGCCTCCGCTTTGGCGCCTACGAGCGACTATTCCAGTCGATCGCAACCGCTCCCGCAGCACTATTGAGTTGGTGAAGCCCAGACATTACCGAGTCGGGCAACTTCCGCCGCTGCTCGTTTCCCCTCGAGCTTGCTCGCGCGAGTCGGGCGGTGGTAGATGGGGTGAAGACAAGGGAGTCGCAAATTGACGCAGGTCGCGTACCATGTCGTGGAGCATGACGGCGGTTGGGCTTACAAGGTCGGCGAGGTCTTCTCGGAGACTTTCCCGAGCAAAGAACTTGCGCACGCCGCCGCCGCCCGAGCGGCTCGGGAACAAAGGACTCCCGGCGAGAGCGCCGCCATCGAATACGAAGACAGCGCCGGAAATTGGCACGACGAATACGCCAAGGGGAGCGATCGCCCCGATGCGGAAGTGGAGGAATGAAGCCAGAAGCCAGAAATCAGAATCGCACTTCTTGAGTTTCTGACTTCCGATTTCTGACTTCTGACCCTCACGCCGTCTGAGGGACTTTGTCGAGAAAGCCAATGACCCGGGCGATGCGACCGTCGACGATCTCGAGGACATCGCTGCCCTCGATCGGCGGTTGGGCGCCCGCCGGGCCCAGGCTCCAGGAAAAGCGGACATATTCGCCGTAGCCATTGGGCGCGCCCGTCAAGGCGAAGCGAAAGCCGGCAAAGCGCTGTTGCACGCCGCCGATCAGGCCGCCGATATTCTCGCGGCCCACGGCCTTCGCGATGGGGTCGACATACGACGCGTCGCCGTTCCAGTCGGCTTGCAGCAATTCGGATCGCTTGCCTTCGTTCGTCTCGTTCCAGGTTGCGATATAGCGTTCCGCGATCTGCCGTGGGTCGAGCATTTGATTTCTCCATCGATGAGGCTCCCTTCGAGCCCAACGATGGGGATGATGCCAGACCGTGCGGTCGCGTCGATTACGTCAGAGGTAATTTGCGCGATGTTCCGCGAGGCGGCTCAGCCCCGGCGAGCTGTCGCAGACGGCTCGCCGTCGGATCGTCGGCAGGAAAGAACGTCTCGATCGCCAACTCCGAGACCGTGACCTCGGCAGGCGTGCCGAATACGGTCGTCACGGACATCAGCGAAAGGCGTCCGAATTCAGTGTCCAATTCCAGCGGCACAAATATTTCGCTCGCGTTCGGGGCGTGGCTTGGCGCCCCACGGCGAAGCGGCGCCGGAATGGCTTCCAGCTCGGCGAGAAGCTCGATCAGAACCGGATCGCAACTCGCGCGGATTTGGCGGCGCAAGCGTTCGAGTATGTGCCCCCGCCATTGCGCCAGGTTGGCGATTTGCGGCGCGAGGCCGCCGTCTCTGAGGCTGAGGCGCAACACGTTCACGGGAGAGTTCAGCAGGCTTTGATCGCGCACGCCTCCCAGAAGCGGCGCGACGCAGGCGTTGGCGCTGACCATGCGCCAGTGCCGATCGACGGCGAGAGCGGGGTTGGGCGCATGTCCCCGCAATATCCCATCCACCGCGACGCGCACGGACGCGAGCGGCGGGTCCTCCAGCCGGTATTCGGGATAAAGCGGCGCGAAACCCGCCGCGAGCAGCAACGCGTTGCGCTCTCGTAGCGGAATTTCCAATTGCTCGGCGAGCAGCACCACCATCTCCCGGCTCGGCTGCGCCTTGCCGCTTTCGACGAAACTGATGTGTCGTTGCGATACGCTCGCGTCGAGCGCGAGATCGAGCTGACTGCGCCGGCGCCTCTGCCGCCACTCGCGCAGCTGCGCGCCGATCGCGGAATTCGCCGATGCGGCCGAATGTCTGGAGAGAGCGGGCATGTGAGGAATCTACGCCTGGCGGAATCGCCCGACTATTATCTCAGAGGTAATCGACGCGGCCGAATCTCGAGGGGGCGCCCGTCCGGCGGCTTGCTCCTACGGGGGAATTGTCCGCGGCGCTTTCCGTCATTGCGAGCGAAGCCCGAAGCAATCCAGGGTTCAGCTGCCGCTCGCCTTCCGATTTTTGCAGCGCCTCGTCGGCAGGACGCCGCGAGTGGTTGAAACAATGACTACACGACCTTTGTTGCGAACGCGTCGAGGGACTGTCTCGAGGAGAGATGGATTGCTTCGCTGCGCTCGCAATGACGGTCGATCAGCCACGCGTTTCGTGGAATCCCAGACACGTATCCGCTGGCGCGAAGCGCGAGAGGGGAACGCCGACATGGGCGAACTGACGCTGCATGTAAACGGGCGGGCTCACCTCGTAGCCCTAGTCGCGTGAGTCGTTCAAGATGGGGGATGAGTCAGAAACGCCAGTGTCATGCCCGCGAAAGCGGGCATCCAGACTTGGCCGCATGTGCCGGGGCCCTGGATTCCCGCTTACGCGGGAATGACACAAGGTTAAAGAATCTCATTTTGAATGACGCGCCTCACTAGATGATCCCGAAACGCCGTGTTCGACTCGACCGGGGTGCGATTGCGCACCGCGCCGTTCACCCCGGCGCGCGTGAAGGCCGCCCTGACGGCGCGCGACCTGAGGCGAAGCCCAAATGATTTGTGAGGCTAACGGGCGACCTGGCTCAACCGGCGAGGCGCTCGAGGATGTCCCCGATGTCCTCCGGCGCGAGCGGCCTGCTGAAATGATAACCCTGCATCTCATCGCAATTGTTGTCGCGCAGGAAGGCGACCTGTTCATCCGTCTCGACGCCCTCCGCGATGACTTTCAGATTCAGCTTTTGGCCCAGCGAGATCACGGCGCTGGCGACGGCGTTGTCGTTCTCATTCGTGCCGAGATCGTTGATGAACGACTTGTCGATCTTCAGCCGGGCGACGGGAAACGTTTTCAGCGAGCTGAGACTGGAATAGCCGGTTCCAAAATCGTCGATCGAGAGCTGGACCCCGAGACCTTGCAGTTCCTTCATCGTGGCGACCGCGGACTCGACGTCCTGCATGATGAGGCTTTCGGTGAGCTCCAATTCTAGGAATCGGCCGTCCAATCCGCTAGTCTGCAAGGCCCTGACAACCCGGCTGACCAGATCCTTTTCCCTGAATTGCCGCGCCGAAATATTCACGGAAATGTTCACCGACGGCAGACCCGCGTCTTGCCAGGCCTTGTTCTGCCGGCAAGCTTCATTCAGCGCCCAATCACCGATCGGCACAATCAAGCCGCAGGCCTCGGCCAACGGGATGAACTTGATTGGCGGTATCACACCCAAAGTGGGATGGTTCCAGCGTATCAGAGCTTCGACCGCAAAGACCCGTCCTGTTCGCAGTTCGACCTGCGGCTGGTAGAGGAGGATGAACTCGCTTCGGCCGATCGCCCGTCGCAAGTCCGTCTGCAGTTGGAATTTTTCGTTGGCCTCTTTATTCAAACTCTCCGTGTAGAACTGGAAATTGTCGCGGCCGTTTTCCTTGGCGCGATACATCGCCGCATCGGCGTTGGCCAAGAGAC
>JBAQGU010000047.1:0-2760 GCA_049287975.1 Roseiarcus sp. | reverse complement strand
CGGCGAGCAGGTCGGGGCGCCCGTGAATGTCGCCGATCGCAAAAATCTCGGCCTCCGGCTCGATCGCGCGAGGCAGCGCGAACACCTCTCTTTCGATGCGAATGGACATGCGGCGCCTGTCTCCGGCCCGAACGCGATTGCGCTATCGAACGAAGCCGCGATAGCATGTGCGCATGTTCCTGACCTTCTTCACCGAATTACGGCGGGCGCGCGTCCCCGTGACGCCGCGCGAATACCTCGACCTCGTGCGGGCGCTCGAACTGGATGTCGCCGACCATTCGATCGAGGATTTCTACCGGCTGGCGCGCGCGACGCTGGTCAAGGACGAGCGGCAGCTGGACAAGTTCGACGTCGTCTTCGCCGCGGTGTTCAAGGGCATATTGTCCCTGAGCGAGGCCGTCGAGGCGGTCGAGTTGCCCGAGGAATGGCTGCGCAAGCTGGCCGAGAAGTTTCTCACGCCCGAAGAACGCGCCGAGATCGAGAAGCTCGGCTTCGAAAAGCTGATGGAAACCCTGCGACAGCGGCTCGCCGAACAAAAGGGGCGGCATCAGGGCGGCTCGAAATGGATCGGCACAGGCGGAACTTCGCCGTTCGGCGCCTATGGCGATCATCCCGAGGGGGTGCGGATCGGTCAGGACAAGAGCCGCCGAGGCAGCGCGGTGAAGGTCTGGGACAAGCGCGAGTTCAAGGATTTCGCCGGCGACGAGGCGCTGGGGCCGCGCAACATCCGCATCGCGCTGCGGCGGCTCCGGCGCTTCGCGCGCGAGGGGGCGGAGGACGAACTGGACCTCGACGGCACGATCCGCTCCACCGCCGACAAGGGCTATATCGACGTCAAGCTCAGGCCCGAACGGCGCAATGCCGTCAAGGTGCTGCTGTTCCTCGACGTCGGCGGCTCGATGGATTGGCACGTCGAGACCGCGCAGGCGCTGTTCTCCGCCGCGCGGCTGCAATTCAAGCGGCTCGAGCATTTCTATTTCCACAATTGTCTCTACGAGAGCGTCTGGCGCGACAATCGCCGCCGCTTCGACGAGCGGACGCCGACCGCCGGCCTGCTCAACGCCTACGGCCGCGACCACCGCGCCATCTTCGTCGGCGACGCTTCGATGAGCCCGCACGAAATCCTCAGCCCGGGGGGATCGGTGGAGCATCTCAACCCCGAGCCCGGGGCGACCTGGCTGAAGCGGGTGGTCGAGGCCTGGCCGCGCAGCGTCTGGATCAACCCGACGCCGCCGGCCCAATGGGACTATTCGCACTCGACCCGCATCATATCGTCGCTGTTCGGCGATCGAATGTTCGCGCTGACGCCCGACGGCCTGGAAGCGGCGATGCGGACGCTGTCGCATTGAGGCTCGAGCCATGAGGCGAACGCGAAACCAGCCGCCTGTTCTGGCGCGGCGCTCACGTCATTCCCGGACGACCAGCACCGAGCATTGCGCGTGGCGAACGATCGTCTTGGCGTTCGAGCCCAACAAATAATCCGACATCACGGGCCGATGCGAGCCGACTACGATGAGATCGGCGCGCCATTCCGTCGCCTCTCGCAACAACTCGTGGTAGATCCCGCCGCTGACCACCACTTGCGAAATCCGTTCCTTCGGCAGCTCGATCCTGGCCGCGATCGTCGCGAGCGCCTCGCGCGCGCGACCTTCCTGCTCCTCGTCGAAATCGGCCGGCACGTATTCCATGAACGTCGCCGGCAGCAGCGGCTGCACATTGACGAGCCTGAGTTCGCCGCCGCTGGCCTCCGCGAGTTCCAGCGCTTCCGGCAGGCCTTTGGGGTTCGGCGTCGGTTCGGCGAGATCGACCGCCAGGATGATCCGGTGAAACATGGGAAACTCCTTTCCCGCGCCGCTCGGGCGCCGGGCGGGCAGCTTACGCCCAGCTCTGTTCCCGCGGCAACGACTCGCCTCGATCTTGCATGGAGATGGGGCGCGCGCGATTCGGAGTAGTCATTGTTCCGAAACGATCTCATCGCTATAAGGGCGCCAACTCGAGGCCAAGGGGAAGCCATTGCCATGGGCGTAATCGGCGTTATCGCGGACGGCTACAAACCTTCCGACGAAGAGACGTTCATGAACGACCGCCAGAAGGAATATTTTCGGCAGAAGCTGATCACCTGGCGCGATTCGATAATCGCGGAGAGCAAGGAGACCCTCGCCGCTTTACAGAACGAGAGCGAAAATCATCCCGATATCGCCGATCGCGCGTCTTCGGAGACCGACCGGGCGATAGAACTCAGGGCGCGCGACCGGCAGCGCAAAGTCATCGGCAAGATCGAGGCCGCGCTCGCGCGAATCGAGGACGGCAGTTACGGCTATTGCAGCGAGACAGGCGAGCCGATCTCGTTGCGTCGTCTCGACGCGCGGCCGATCGCCACGCTTTCGGTCGAGGCGCAAGAGCGGCACGAACGGCGCGAGAAAATCTACCGCGACGAGTGAGAGGGCGTCGGGGGCCGTGGCTGTGGGAGCGTGTGCGAAGGCTAGGTATCGCGCCCGAGCAACCGCGCCATTTCGGCTTCCAGCGACTCGAGTTCTGCGATGTCCTGGTCTGATGGCTTCGGCGCGTCGGCGGGCGGCTCTGGAGACGGCGGCGGAGGAGGAGTTGGCGGCGCCGAAGACTGCGGCGCCTTTGGCGCGGCTGACGCGGCCGGGGGATTCGGCGGGGGCGCTTTGGGCGCATCGGCTTGCGGTTCTGGTTTCGGCGCGGAAGGCTGCGGACGCGACCACGAGGGGGCCGCTACGATGGGCGGTGGCAGCG
>JBAQGU010000046.1:0-5063 GCA_049287975.1 Roseiarcus sp. | reverse complement strand
ATCAGGGCCGCGCTCGATCGCGGCCTGAAGGTGGATGTCGGTCACGGCAGCCATTTCTCCTATCGCCTCGCGAAAAAGGCGCTCGACGCGGGCATAATCCCGCACACGCTGGGCGCCGACATGCATGGCTACAACACGCGCGTGCGGCCGCCGCCGGGAACGCCGCGCGAGCATCCCGACGACGAGAACCATCCTTTCCTCGGCCAGGCGCGTTTCAGCCTCAGCCAGGCGATGAGCTCGATGATCGCGCTCGGGCTGTCGCTCGAACAAGTGGTCCCCATGGTCACCAGCAACGCGGCCGAGATGCTCGGAATGTCCGGCGAAATCGGCAGTCTCGAGGTCGGCCGCGCGGCCGACGTTTCGGTGCTGCACGACGATCGCGGGCGCTTCCTGCTGCGCGACAACGACCACAATCAGGTCGTCGCCGAGCGGTTGCTGCGTCCCGCGTTCTGCCTCAGGGCAGGACAGCGCTTCGACGCGGACGCGCCGATCTTGCCGGCCGCGGTCGCGGCCTGATGAGCGCGGCCGATCCGCGCGACGGCTGGGGGCGCCTGACGCGAGCCGAGCGCAACGCGGCCTATGACAACAACGCGGCGACCTCCGACAGCGCGGCGCTCGTGGCCGCCCGCAACGCCGCCTCCGCCGCGTTTCGGGCCGCACACGCGGGCCACCTCGATCTGCCCTATGGTTCGCGTGAGCGGCAGAAGTGGGACATCTATCCGGCCGCCGATCCCGGCGCGCCGGTCCTGATTTTCATCCACGGCGGCTACTGGCAGCGCAACGCCCGCGAGTTCTTCGCCATCATGGCGGAGGGCGCGCTCCAGCGAGGTCTGGCCGTCGCCATGCCTGGATATACGCTGGCGCCCGAGGCGACGCTCACCGAGATCGTCGACGAAATCCGACTCGCGCTGGACTGGCTCGAGGGCGAATCCGCCGCTCACGGCGCGGGGGGCCCCGCAATCGTCACGGGCTGGTCCGCCGGCGCCCATCTGGCGGCGATGGCGCTCGATCACCCTCACGTGAGAGCCGGTCTCGGAATTTCCGGCGTCTACGAACTGGGACCGATCCGCGACACCGATCTGAACGCGCCGCTGAACCTCTCCGACGAGGAGATCGCGCGGCTTTCGCCGTTGCGGCTCCCCCCGTCGCCAAAGCCGTTCTCGATCGCCTACGGCAGCGCCGAGCTTCCCGCGCTCGTCCGGGATCCCCGGCAGTTCCATCGGCTGCGGGCGGCGGCGCACGCGCCGGGCTGGCTGCTGCCGATCGCCGGCGCCAACCACTTCACCGTGCTCGACGCGTTGCGCGAGCCGAACGGCGAAATCCTCGCGGCGATTCTCGCGCTGGCGGAGCGCGTGCGATGATTCATGGCCCTCACCGTCATGGCGGGACCGTCCCGGCTCCTTTCCCGGCCATCCACGTCGTCCACTGACCGGATCTGGATCGCACTCAACATTCTTGGCGTAGCGCCGCGCGTGGCAGCGCGGCGGGTCGGGCGCTGATCACATGCCGGGCATCGGCGCTATTTCGAATACCTCGATCCCGCCGCCCGACGCGATATGGGGATGACCGTCCGTCAAGGCGACCGCGTCGCCGAGGCTGTCCGCCATGATGATCGAATAGCCGCTGGCGTGACTCGGGCTCGCGCCGCCGACCGTCTTGGCGCCGGGCGCGAAAGGCGCGCCGCCGTCGACGACGTTGGGACCGACCTTGCCGAACCAGGCCATCCAGGCGCCCATCACCGCCTTGCCCTCTGCTTCGGATTTCGGAGGATTGCCGCCGGAGTAGAGGAAGAGATATTTGTTCGCCATGTGTTTTGCTCCCTTGATTGTAATAGTTTGCGCGACCGCGCGTCACGCCGCGTATTCGTCACGCAGCCTCACCCAGCTCATGGGATTCGGGAGACCGTCCTCCTGTCGGCCCAGAGCGGTGAGATCGAGAATCTGATAGGCGGGGTTCATCATGTCGAGCCCGCGCGAAAAACAGGAATAGGTATGGTAGATACCCGGGCCGTCGCGAACGAACGCGCTGAAGCCGGGCAGATCGCTCATCCGTATCGCCTGTGTTCGATAGTTGTATGACACCGATCCCGTCGCCAACTCCTCGGGGCGGAAACTGACGCCGAAATCGTAGTTGAAGTCGTCGTCGCCAGAGGAATACCAGGGAAACGTCCAGCCCATCCTCTTCGCGCGGTCCTGCAGTTTGGCGAGCGGCGCGCGCGAAATCGCGACCAGACGGGTATCGCGCGCGGCCAGGTGCGCGCTCGTGCCGTTGTAGCCGTCGGCCCAGAACGAACAGCTCTTGCACGGTTTCTCCCAGTCGGGGCCGAACATGAAGTGATAGACGACCAGTTGGCTCTTTCCGCCGAACAGGTCGCCGAGCGACGCCGGACCTTCGGGGCCTTCGAAGCGGTAGGCCTTCTCGACCGCGACCCACGGCAAGGCGCGGCGCCGGGCGCTGAGCGCATCGCGTTGCTGCGTGAATTCCTTCTCTTCAGCGAGCAATTGCTTGCGCGCCTCGAGCCATTCGGCGCGGCTCACGACGAGATGTTCGGTCATTTCACTCTCCTTGCTGCTCAAAAACGGTGAACCCCTTCTCCCCTTGCGGGGGAAGGGGCGCGGTTCACCCCGCCGCCTGGGTCGCGCTGACGAAGCTCGGACGCGCCGCGAACGCCTCCCGCGCCCGCCTCACGTTGGAGTAGCGCGACAACAGTTCCTTGCCCTCGGGAAACAGGCCGAGATAGTTCAGCGCCGGCGCCAGCAGGATATCGGGCAGGCCGACCTTGTTGTCGATCAGATAGTCGTTGGCGCCGTAGGCCGTATCGAGCGCCCCCAGCACCTTGCGGATCTCCGGGATCGCGGCCTCGATCGCCGCCCGGTCCGGCTTGCCGTCGGCGCCGCGCGGAAAGACATATTGCAGCACGTAGTTCCGCACGATCGGACGGTCGGCGTAGCAGTTGATCGCGCTGATCCATTGCTCGGCGCGTGCGCGCGCGAGCGGGTCCGCTGGCATCAGAGCGGGGCCGGGGTAGACCTCGTCGATGTAGCGCAGTATCGCGCTGCTTTCGTAGAGCGTCGCCTCGCCCAGACGGAGAACCGGGATCTTGCCGAACGGATTATGGGCGAGAATGTCGGTCGATTGCGGCTCCGCTGGCCTCAGCGTATGCGCGATGCCCTTCTCGAAGAAGGCGATGCGCACGGCGCGGGTATAGGACGACCGGGCGTCGCCCATGACGACGGGGCCGGCGATCGGCGGCTTGGGATGGCCGGCCAGCAGGGCGTCGAGCGAATTCCAGCTCGAAGTCCAGCCGTCGCGGTGCGAATCGCGGAATTCCTCGCTGACGAAGCCGACTTGCTCCAGCCTCAGATCCGTGCCGCCGTCGCGGGGCTTGAAGGTCAAGGTGACGATGGTTTCGGGGTTGCGCCCGTTACCCTTGAGCCAGCCCCAGGTGAACACCAGCCGCTCCGGCGCGACGATCTCCTTGAATTCGCCGGTGACGACATGAACCGAGCCGGCGGTCGAATGTATTTCGATCCGGTATTTGCCGCCGACCCGCGCGTCGACCTCGCAATGGGGCACGGTCGTCGGCTCAGGCCCGTACCAGCCCTGCATCAGGCCCTTCTCGGTGAAGGCGGCGAAGACGCGTTCCGGCGGCGCCCTGAAATGGCGGTTCAAGACGAGCGGAGCGACCGTCATGGCGTTTCCTTTCCGTTGTCATCCGTGCCTTGCGCCTCGAGCAGCGCTTCGAGGCGGTCGAAGCCCTTCGACCAGAATTCGCGCATTTCATCGATCCAGGCCTGCGCTTCCTTCAGTCGCTCGCGGCGCAGCGAGCAGACCCTCCAGCGCGCCTGAACCTTGCGCTCGATCAGCCACGCCTCTTCGAGCACCTTCAGATGCCTGGAGATGGCCGGACCGCTGATTTGAAACGGCTTGGCGATCTCCCCGACCGTCGCCTCCCCCGCCGCGAGCCGCGCGATGATGGCGCGGCGGGTGGGGTCGGCGAGGGCGGAGAAGGTTTGGGTGAGCGCGTCCATGCGCGTTGTTTAACATGAAGGTTAAATGAGGCGCAAGCCCCTGGGTAGGAGCGCTGCCTCGGGCTCGTTCGGAGCGCTCGATGTGAAAACGAAGCATCAAAGCGGACAGGGCGCGCGAATGTAAAATAACCGCGCAACGAACAGCTTGATTTAAAAGCAAGAACCGGAGCGCCGTTTGCGATCACCGAGATTACTTTCGCGTCCTGAGCGAACGATCTCAACTGGAGCTGAATTCATGCATGTCACCAGCGAACCCGGCATTCTCTATTTCGGTACGCCGGTTGTTCTCATCAGCACGGCCAACGAAGACGGCTCCTACAATCTGGCGCCGATGTCTTCGGCCTTTTGGCTCGGCTGGCGCTGCCTTCTGGGTCTCGCCGGAACATCCAAGACGACGCAGAACATCATGCGGACCGGCGAGTGCGTCCTCAATCTGCCGTCCGTCGACAATGTCGCCGCAGTGAATCTTCTCGCCCGCACGACGGGGTCAAATCCGGTTCCGGAGGGAAAGGCGCCGGGGCTACAGATTCGAGGCTGACAAGTTCGGAATTGCCGGCCTCACGGCGACGCCGTCCGAGACGGTCACGCCCCCGCGCGTCCTCGAGTGTCCTGTGCAGCTCGAGGCGAGGATCGAAGCCGTCCACGGCGTCGCGGAGGATGACGACGCGCAGCGCGGACGCATCAAGTGCATCGAGGCCCGTATTCAGCGCGTCCATCTCGAGGAGTCGATCCTGATTGCCGGCGAGTCCAACCGGATCGATCCGGACAAGTGGCGCCCCCTCATCATGAGTTTTCAGAACTTCTACGGACTGGGGTGGCAAGTCCATGATTCGACACTCGCGAAGATTCCCGAGTCGCTGTATCGCGGCCCCGATATCGAGCGTGCGCGAGCCGTCGGCCGTAAGTGTCCGATTTGAAAGTCGTTGAATCGGATGAATCACTTATGATTCAAGGGAGGTGAGCTGATTCGTGGGAAGGCCGCCGATGTGGACGAGTGAAAACCGCGCGAGGTACGATCGCGATGAATTGCGC
>JBAQGU010000045.1:0-3653 GCA_049287975.1 Roseiarcus sp. | reverse complement strand
AAGGGATCGGCCAAGGGCACCGGCCTTGGACTATCGACAATCCATGGCTTCGTGACGCAATCGGGCGGACAGCTGCTCCTGAAAAGCAGCAAAGGCAAATGGACCACCGCAGAGCTGTGGTTTCCGTTGGAAAGCCGTGAGGCCAAAAGCGCAAGCGAGCAGGATCCCGAGCCGACTGCGAATGCGATGAGTTTTCGCACGGTGCTTGTCGTGGATGACGACGCCCTTGTGCTCATGAACACGGTCATGATGCTGGAAGACCTCGGCCACACCGTTCTCGAAGCGAACTCCGGACAGAAGGCGCTCGAAATTCTCCGCCGGGAAAAGAAGATCGATCTGCTTGTCGCCGACCAGGCGATGCCGCGAATGACGGGAGCGCAACTCATCAAAATGGTCAAAGCCGAATGGCCGGACTTGCCGGCGATCGTTTGTAGCGGCTACGCCGAATTGCCTCCGGGAATTGATTTGGACGTGATCCGACTCAGCAAACCCTTCCGCCAGGAAGACCTGGTGAGAGCCATCGCCAATGCGGTCGGCACGCAATCACAGACGTCCCAGGTGTTGAAATTCCCGGTGCGGGAAACATAACCGGCGATTTGGACGAATCTGCACGCGCGCCTCTCCTTTGGGCATCACAAATTGTACGGCGCCGGACATAAAAATGAACCAAAACCGGCTTCGCCCGTTGAGAGGAATGGCCACGGGCATCCCGGAATCGTCGTCGGTCGTCCTCGTCGTCGAGGATGAGGAGCTTGTGCGCGCCTTTGCGGCCTGGCAGCTCGAAGAGGCCGGCTTTGAGGTGCTACAAGCCGCGAACGCTGACGAGGCTTTGCAAGCGATGAGATCCAGGCCCGATGTGCGCGTGCTGTTTACCGACGTGCAAATGCCTGGGCGGCTCGACGGGATGGACCTCGCGAGGAAGATCCACGAACAATGGCCAAAGGTCCTCCTCCTCGTCACCTCGGGGAACAGCCGGCCTGCAAAGGCCGACATTCCCAATCATGGACACTTTCTCGCCAAACCCTACCGTTCTGAGGACGTGATCAGCGAAATCGCCGCGCTTGCACGGGAGGCGGCTACGCGCGGGAGCCATCCGGAGTTCAATACCGCCGCCGGCGTCTGACGCACGGGGATCGGCAGGTCCAGGACGATTGTTACGACGGGGTTGCCACGTGCTCAGCTCCGGAATCGTGAAACGCTTAGCGCCGCCGACGCTTGTCACATTCTCCAATTCAGAGCACATTCCGCCCCAATCGGCGGGTATCGAGACGGACGCGGGGCCGACTTGGCCCTTTTCGAAGCCCGTCGGCGATTCGCAGGAAGCGGAACATGGACGACAAAACCGATACGGCCCTCCCGGCGGGATTCGCCGAGGTCAGCCTGGCCGACCGTTTCGACCTGTCGAAGACGTCGGTGCTGTTGACGGGCGCGCAAGCGGTCGCACGGCTGCTGATCGCGCAGAAGGAGCGCGACCGCCGCGCTGGGTTCAATACGGGCGGCTTCATCTCCGGCTACCGCGGCTCGCCGGTCGGCGGCCTCGATCTGCAGTTCGCGCGGCTGAAGGACCTGTTCAAGGCCAACGACATCCATTTCGAGCCCGGCCTCAACGAGGAACTCGCGGCCACCGCGATCTGGGGCGCGCAGCAGGCGGAGATGCGAGGCGAGGGCCGTTTCGACGGCGTGTTCGGGCTCTGGTACGGCAAGGGACCGGGCGTTGACCGCAGCGGCGACGTCTTCCGCCACGCCAATCTCGCGGGCACCTCGCCGCGCGGCGGCGTGCTCGCACTGATGGGCGACGACCACACCGCCGAATCGTCGACCACCGCGCACCAGTCCGAATTTGCGTTCGTCGACGTCATGACGCCGGTGCTCTCTCCGGCGGGCGTGCAGGAGATTCTCGACTACGGGGCGCTCGGCTGGGCGCTCAGCCGCTACGCCGGTCTATGGGTCGGCGTCAAATGCATCAAGGACACGATCGAATCGACCGCCGTGGTCGACGCCTCGCTCGATCGCGTCCAGCCCGTCACGCCGACGGACCACGTACTGCCGCCGGGAGGCCTCAACATCCGAACCCCCGACGGCGTCCTCGAACAGGAGGCGCGCCTGCAGGAGCACAAGCGCGACGCGGTCGTCGCCTGGCTCGCCGCCAACAAGATCAATCGGACCATCATCTCCGGGGGGCCCGATCCCAAGATCGGAATCATCACCGCCGGCAAGTCTTATCTCGACGTGCGCCAGGCGCTGGACGATCTCGGCATCGACGAGGCGAGCTGCAACGCACTGGGCCTCAGGATATTCAAGGTCGGCTGTGTCTGGCCGCTCGTTCCCAGCGAGCTGCGCGAATTCGCCAAGGGGCTCGAGCTCATCATCGTCATCGAGGAAAAGCGCTCGCTGATCGAAGTGCAGGTGCGTGAGGAACTCTACGGCTCGCCAAATCAACCCGTCTGCATCGGCAAGCGCGACGAGGCCGGCCAGTGGCTCTTTCCGGTGAAGGGCGCGCTCGACCCCAACAACATGGGAATCGCGATCGGCGAACGGCTGCTGAGGTTTCATCCCGACGATCGGCTGACGAAAGCGGTGGCCCAGCTGCGCCGCGCGCAGACCGCGCTCGCCGAGATCAAACAGGAGGCGGTGCGCTCGCCCTATTTCTGCTCGGGCTGTCCGCACAATCGCTCGACCGTGATCCCCGAGGGCGCGCGCGCCTATGCCGGCATCGGTTGCCATTTCATGGCGCAATTCATGGATCGCGGCACCGACGGCTATACGCAAATGGGCGGCGAGGGCGCCAATTGGGTCGGCGAGGCGCATTTCTCCACGCGCGACCACGTCTTCCAGAACCTCGGCGACGGCACCTACAACCACTCCGGCGCGCTGGCGTTGCGCTGGGCGATCGATTCTAAGGTCAACGTCACCTACAAGATCCTGTTCAACGACGCCGTCGCGATGACCGGCGGCCAACGCCACGAAGGCGGCCTCACCGTGCCGCAGATCGCGCGGCAGGTCTCCGCCGACGGCGCCAAACGGGTGGTCGTCGTCGCCGACGATCCGCGGAAATATCCCGCGGACACGCAATGGCCCGGGGCCGTCACGCTGCGCCCACGCGACGAGCTGATCGAGGTCGAGAAGGAACTGCAAGCGATTCCTGGCTGCACCGTGCTGATCTACGATCAGACCTGCGCGGCGGAGAAGCGGCGGCGGCGCAAGCGCGGCGAATATCCCGACCCCGACAAGCGCGTCATCATCAACGAACTCGTCTGCGAAGGCTGCGGCGATTGCGGCGTGAAGTCCAATTGCGTATCGATCCAGCCGCGCGAGACCGAATTCGGCCGCAAGCGCGCGATCGACCAGTCGAGCTGTAACAAGGATTACTCCTGTGTCGACGGCTTCTGCCCATCGTTCGTGACGGTGCACGGCGCGAAGCCGCGCAAGGCGCAACGAGCGACGGCCGCGGCGCCGTCCTCGCCGGAGCCGGCGAGGCGCGAACTGACCGACCGGCCCTATTCGATCATCGTCACCGGGGTCGGCGGCACCGGCGTCGTCACGATCGGCGCGATCCTGGGCATGGCGGCTCACCTCGAGGGCAAGGGCTGCGGCATGATCGACATGGCCGGCCTCGCGCAGAAGGGCGGGGCGGTGTTCAGTCACGTCAAGCT
>JBAQGU010000044.1:0-5689 GCA_049287975.1 Roseiarcus sp. | reverse complement strand
GGCCCGAAGGCGCGACGGCGCCGGTGAGGCGCGGATTTTGCAGCAGGGTCTTGAGAAAATGCTTTTGATCGCCGAGCAGGCGCTCGGAGTGGCGTTGCCCGCGGTCTATCCGCGATTTGGGCGAACGAATGTCCATGCCCGCTCCCGCTCGCCGACCGACGTCAGCTCGTTTGGCCGGCGCTAACCCAAGCCCTCGAAAAACTCCTTCATTTTCGCGAAGAAGCCGGTGCTTTCCGGATGCGTCTTCTGCGACGATTCGGCATCGAATTCCAGCAGCAATTCACGTTGCCGGCGCGTCAGGTTCTGCGGCGTCTCGACGACAGCCTGAATAAAGAGATCGCCGAAATCTCGCGATCGAAGCACCGGCATGCCCTTGCCGCGCAGCTTCAGCTGGCGCCCCGACTGCGCGCCCTCGGGGATGCGCACCTTGGCGTCGCCGCCGTCGAGCGTGCGCACTGCGAACTCGCCTCCCAGGGCGGCCTGGACCATCGAAATCGGTACGCGGCAATAGAGATCGGCGCCGTCGCGCTGGAAGAACGGATGCGGTTTGAGCGCCAGGAAGATATAGAGATCGCCGGTCGCTCCGCCGCGCATTCCCGCCTCGCCCTCGCCGGTCAAGCGAATGCGGGTGCCGTCCTCGACGCCGGCGGGAACGTTGACCGACAGCGTGCGCTCGCGCGTGACACGGCCGGAGCCGCCGCACCGGTCGCAGGGATTGTCGATCGTCTGGCCGCGTCCGTGGCACGTCGGGCAGGTTCTCTCGATCGCGAAAAATCCCTGCTGCGCTCTGACGCGGCCATGACCTGCGCACGTCTTGCAGGTCGTCGGTCTCGACCCCGCCTTCGCGCCCGATCCGACGCAGGTCTCGCAAGTCATCGAGGTCGGCAACTTGATGGTCGCCGTCTTGCCGCGATAGGCGTCTTCGAGCGTGATTTCGAGGTTGTAGCGCAGGTCCGCGCCGCGTTCCTTCGCTGAAGGGTTGCGCTGGCCGCGTCGGCCCATGATGTCGCCGAACAGATCGTCGAAAATATCCGACATCGACGAGCCAAAACCATCGCCCATGCCCGCGCCGCCCTGCTCGAACGCCGCGTGGCCATAGCGGTCGTAAGCGGCGCGCTTTTGCGCGTCCGAGAGATGCTGATAGGCCTCGTTGAGCTCCTTAAAGCGCGTCTCGGCCTGCTTGTCGCCGGGATGACGGTCGGGATGGCATTGCATCGCCGATTTGCGGAAGGCTGCTTTCAGCTCCGCGTCGGTCGCGGTCTTGGCGACCCCCAATGTTTCGTAAAAATCTCGTTTGCCCACGTCTTCAGCAACCCGACTATTGTTGGAGACGCTCACACCCACCGTCCCATCGCAAATCTATCCATAGACGGTGTTTCCGCGTCAACCGACTGGGAGGGCGCCCGCCAAGCAATCCCCGCCTTTGTCAAGGCGAAGCCCTCGAAAACGCGCCCGCTGCCCGAGGGGGAAGGAGCGCGTCGTCTACGAAAGTTACGCCGACTTCTTCTTGTCGTCGTCGACTTCGCGGAACTCGGCGTCGATCACGTCGTCCTTGGGCTGGCCGCCAGGAGCGGCGCCCTCGCCGGCGGCTCCGGCGGCTCCGGCCGCCTGGGTCGCCTTGTACATAGCCTCGCCAAGCTTCATCTGCGCCTGCATGAGGTCGTTGGTGCGGGCCTTGATCGCCTCTACATCCTCCCCTTGCAGGCTCGCGCGCAACGCCGCGATCGCCGATTCGATGGCGCTCCGGTCGGACTGGGCGACTTTGTCGCCGTATTCCTTGAGCGCCTTTTCGGCATCGTGAACAAGCGACTCGCCATGGTTCTTGGCGTCGACGGATTCGCGCCGCTTCTTGTCCTCCGCGGCGTGCGCCTCGGCGTCCTTCACCATCTTGTTGATGTCGGCTTCGCTGAGGCCGCCAGAGGCCTGGATGCGGATCTGCTGTTCCTTGTTTGTCGCCTTGTCCTTGGCGGTGACGTTGACGATGCCGTTGGCGTCGATGTCGAACGTCACCTCGATCTGCGGCACGCCGCGTGGTGCGCTCGGAATGCCGACCAGATCGAATTGGCCGAGCGCCTTGTTGTCCGACGCCATCTCGCGCTCGCCTTGGAACACCCGGATCGTCACGGCGGTCTGGTTGTCCTCGGCCGTCGAAAACACTTGGCTCTTCTTGGTCGGGATGGTGGTGTTGCGTTCGATCAGACGCGTGAACACGCCGCCGAGCGTCTCGATGCCCAGCGAAAGCGGGGTCACGTCGAGCAACAGCACGTCCTTGACGTCGCCCTGTAGCACGCCCGCCTGGACCGCGGCGCCGATCGCGACGACCTCGTCAGGGTTGACGCCCTTATGGGGCTCCTTGCCGAAGAACTGCTTGACGACTTCCTGCACCTTGGGCATGCGCGTCATGCCGCCCACGAGCACGACCTCGTCGATTTGGCCCGCCGACAGACCGGCGTCCTTCAGCGCCTTCCGGCAGGGATCGACCGTCTTCTGAATCAGATCGTCGACGAGCGCCTCGTATTTCGCGCGCGTCAGCTTGAGCGCGAGATGTTTCGGGCCTGTGGCGTCGGCAGTGATATAGGGCAGGTTGATGTCGGTCTGCGTCGCAGACGAAAGTTCGATCTTCGCCTTTTCGGCAGCTTCCTTCAGGCGCTGCAGCGCGAGCTTGTCCTTCGTCAGGTCGATCCCCTGCTCCTTCTTGAATTCGCTCGACAAATATTCGACGAGGCGCATGTCGAAGTCCTCGCCGCCGAGGAATGTGTCGCCGTTGGTCGACTTGACCTCGAACACGCCGTCGCCGATCTCGAGGATCGAAATGTCAAAGGTGCCCCCGCCCAGGTCGTAGACCGCGATCGTGCCCGACTTCTTCTTGTCGAGCCCATAGGCCAACGCGGCCGCGGTCGGCTCGTTGATGATGCGCAGCACCTCGAGCCCGGCGATCTTGCCTGCGTCCTTGGTCGCCTGACGCTGAGCGTCGTTGAAATAGGCGGGAACCGTGATCACGGCCTGCGTCACCGGGCCGCCCAGATGCGCCTCGGCCGTCTCTTTCATCTTCTGCAGAATGAAGGCGGAAATCTGCGAGGGCGAATATTGTTTGCCGTCGGCAGTGACCCACGCGTCGCCGTTCGCCGCCTTGATGATCTTATAAGGGACGAGGCCCATGTCCTTCTTGGTCATCGGATCGTCGAACGAGCGTCCGATCAGCCGCTTGATGGCGAAGAACGTGCGCTCTGGATTGGTGACGCCCTGGCGTTTGGCGGGCTGGCCTACCAGCCGCTCTCCATCGTCCGTGAACGCCACGATGGAAGGCGTCGTGCGCGACCCCTCGGAATTCTCGATGACCTTGGGCGTCGCGCCCTCCATGACGGCCACGCAGGAATTCGTGGTTCCAAGGTCGATGCCGATAACTTTAGCCATGCTCTCTATCCCCGTATGTTTCGCGAGACCGCGAGGCCCCGAAGCGGCCCGGCCTTGGAGAAACTGCCTCTGGCTGGAACTAGCCTCCGGCGATTCTCCGGTCTCCGATGCTCAGTTTCAAACTCCGCAGGCGAGACTCGTCCGTCCCGAACCTGCTCAGGTTGCGCGTATATAAGTGGGGGTTCCCGGGCGTGCAAGGCGCGTGACCGCCCCTGCGCCGCTAGAAAAATGCCCAATTCTCATGTTTTCCCGTCTGCCGCCCAGCGCGGGTCGGCTTCCCCTTTTTTGCGCCGCGTCCTGTAGCTCGCGCGATGAAGCCATTCCTTGTTGTTTTTGCCGCGGCGGCGTTGGGATGCGGCGTCGCCCAGGCTCAGCTAGCCTTGCCCGGCGCGGTTGAATCGACGCCGGCGGACGCCGACGCCAAGCCGGCGCACGCGAAGAGAACGCACAAGACTTCTCCAGGCAAGCTTGCCCCGATCGCGACGCCGGGCGCCGAATCGATCGTCGCGCGGCCGCTCCTGCAGAACGGCCTCGACGGGCAATTGCTTTTTTCGGGCGCGGACAAGACGCTTCAGATCGACAAATTCACCTTGCCCGGAGAGGTCGTCTCCGATCCCAACCAGAAGTGCCGCATCGATATCGTTTCGGAGACGCCGATCGAGGCCAAGAGTCAGGGCGCTCCGGACGGGTTGGAGCGCTATTCCGCCGACATCCCGGCCTGTCCGCTTACTTTCGACGTGCTCGACGGCGCGGTGCTGGTGCCCGCGCAGACGACCGCGTGCGTGTTTCAGGCCGCCGATTGCCAGGCGAGCCCCAGCGGACTTTGGGGGCCCGACGGCGCCACGCTCGAGAAGGACGCCAAAGCCATCGCGAAAGCGCGCAGGAGCGCGGACGCCTCGATAAGCCGAATCTTGCGGTTCATGCAGGAACGAGACAAGGCGTCGAGCGCGACCTTGACGCGCGAGCAGACCGATTTCGCCTCTCAGCGGGACGAGGTCTGCCGCGATTACGCAGCGGAGGGTCGGCACGGATTCTGCGGGGATCGAATGACCGAGGCGCGCGCGGCGCTGTTGCGCAAGCGCGCCGAGGACCTGCAGCACAAGGGCGCCGAGACTTCGAATTGAGGACGATTCGACGTACAATCGCGACGCCACTTTATTTTCCGCACTCGCTCGACTGATGTTATTCACGTTCTAAGTGTGTAATTTATTCGGACTTGAGTATTCGACATGGGAAAGGAGGTCGCCCGATGCTGAAGGAATTCAAAGAATTCGCGATGCGGGGAAACGTCGTCGATCTCGCCATCGGCGTGATCATCGGCGCGGCGTTCGGAAAGATCGTCGACTCGCTCGTCAACGACATCATCATGCCATTCATCGGCGCCATCGGGGGCGCGGATTTTTCCAATTACTTCTTCGGCCTCTCTTCGAAAGTCGTCGCCAGCAACCTCGCCGACGCGAAAAAGCAGGGTCCGGTCTTCGCCTACGGCAATTTCATCACCGTCGCGGTCAATTTTCTCATCATCGCCTTCGTTCTCTTCCTCGTCGTCAAGGCGATCAACATGCTGAACAGGCCCGCTCCCGCCGCCCCCGCGACGCCGAGCGACGAAGTCGTTCTGCTCACGCAAATTCGAGACTCGCTCGCCAGACGCTGATTCCGAAGCGGTCCGAGGCGGCGCCTGCGGGCGCGGCATCGCGATTTTCGGGTCGACGGCGCTCGCCCTCTTGCGGCCACGCCTCCTCTCGTTCATGACGCGGCGATGGACCCGATCATCTCCGCGAAAGCGCCGTCGCCTCGCGACTGGCTCGAGGAAATTCAGCCCGCCGCGCGCGCCATCGAGCTGAGCGGCATCGTCGAGGTGTTCGATTACGGGCGCGACCGCCAGGGCCTGATCCCGCTCTGGGTCGGGGAAGGCGACTTGCCGACGCCGCAGTTCATCATCGCGGCGGCCAAGGCCTCGCTCGATCGCGGCGAGACCTTCTACACCCACCAGGCCGGCATTCCCGAACTGCGCGAAGCGATCGCCAGCTATATGACCCGCGTCTATGGCGCCGCGCCCGGCGGCGGCGACTTTTCGCCCGAGCGCTTTTTCGTGACGATCGGCGGGATGCACGCGCTCGATATCGCCGTGCGCTTGACCGTCGGGCCGGGCCAGGAGGCGCTCGTCCTCTCGCCCGCTTGGCCCAATTTCGCCGGCGCTCTTTCCGCCAACGGTGCGCGCGCCCGCTACGTCCCGCTGGATGGCGGTGAAGCGTGGCGGCTCGATCCGGAGCGC
>JBAQGU010000043.1:0-4984 GCA_049287975.1 Roseiarcus sp. | reverse complement strand
GCGCCTGCCAGTGCGGCGGTCGCGCCGGCCGCCAATGCTGCGGAGGCGCCTGCCAGTGCGGCGGCGGCACGGCCTCGACGCTCAGATCTTTACTGGTCGCATTCGAATTGCTCTGGGCCAAGCCGTCGGTCGCCCCGACGGAGAGACCGAGGGCGAGCGCCCCGGCGACGGCCGCATGGCGTATGAACCCGTTCATGAACATCCCTCCTGGCGATGGAAAGCGTAAAGTGGTTCTTTCCACGCGATCCTGCCCGCCAGTGACCATGACACGCTCCGGGCGGCTTGGGCAGTCGCCGAGGCCCAAAGTCGAAAGGAAGGCTCCCAAACTCTGGGAAGCCGAGAACCCCGCAACCGCGGAGGCAACTTCGGCGCGAATGGAACCGCGGCGCCTGGCGGCTCGGCCGAACTCGCCCACGCTCTCGTGGCGGCGGCTATCAGCGAACGATTTCATAGTCATGGACTCCCACCGCCTCGACCTTGGTCCGGTCCGGGGACGAGGCCCGGGCGCGCGCGCGCAGCTGCTGCAGAAGCGCGGGCGCGTTCGTGAGCGTGCGCATGTCCGCCCCCAGGGTCGCCAGGTCGTCGATTCGAACGCTTGTCGGAACAATCACCGCGTATAGGCGATTGACGCCGGTCGGCGCGCCGACCTTCAGAACAAATTCGTCCCGCGAGGGGATGGACAGGGTTTGTCCGGCGTTCACGACGGCCCCGATACCCGCGGCGCGGCTGACGTTGTTCGGGAACACCTGGAACGTGTGGCAGGTCTGGAGGTCGACGTTGAAGATCGCCAATTGACCGGTCACCGACGGCGTCGCCCGCACATGGATCGCGGATCCGATAGGCAGTTTGTCTCCTTCGGCCACATCGAGGCGGACAGTCGTGACCGCGGGCGTAGCCGGCAGGTTGCAGGGTTGGGCGACTTCCGCAGCCGGTGGCGGCGGCGCCGGCGCCGCGGATTCCGCAGACGCTCCGAAATCGGCGTCAGTTACAAAGCTGCGAATCCAGCTCTCGAAATAGCCCACCGAAGTATAGACGCCGACGGTTGCCTTCTGTCCGCAGCCCGCGCCCCAGCTGACGACGCCGATCTGGGCTTGTCGGCCGTCCATATTCTCGATCAGGGGTCCGCCGCTGTCGCCGTTGCAGGAATCGCGCCCTCCGCGCGAGGGGTCTCCCGCGCAGAGATTGGTTTCGTCCACAGGCGCGGGATCCCCGGGCGAGGCATGCAGCGCGCTCGCGAGAACCCGCGCGCACTCCGAACGCGTCACGATCGGCAGCGAGACCTGCTCCAGGTGGTTCGAGCTCGACCCTTGCTGACCTCCCGTGAGGGTCTGCGGCGTCGTGAGGCCAAAGCCGGCGACTTCGACACTCGCGCCGACCAGGGCGGCCCTGTCGACGAGCGACTTCGGGATCAGTCTCTGATTGGGCGCCTGCGCGGGGGAGGAGAGATGCAACAGCGCAATGTCGTTGCGCGGCGCATCATGGCTGTCGTGATGGAACCCGTCGTTCAAGACGACGCGGTCGACGCGCAGCGTGTGTCCGGCCTGCTGGACGTCGTCGACTCCTTCGGTGATCGTGAAGGTTTCCGGCGCGTGGCCCTCGACGCAATGACCCGCCGTGAGAACCCATTGCCTGCCGACGACGGCGCCGCCGCACATCGCGACCTTCCCGGCGCTCAAGCGCACCTCGACGCGCACGAAGCTCGGCCAATTGGCGATGCTGGCGGATTCGCCGTCGATGATGCGCAGATCGCCGCCCGTGCGCGCCCCGCCGGTCGACGGGGAGCCGGGCGCCTGCGCCCATCTCTGCGGCCGCTCGACAACCGTTCTGAACGGGGATGGGTCGCCCTGGTTCGCCGCGAACGCCGGCGAGGCGGCCGTCAGCGCGAGCGCGACAAGGCTCGTCGAGGAGCGCAGAACCCAGCTCCCCCATGGCTCGCTGTCCAGGCGAAGAAATTCGCGCATGGTCGTTTCCCCTGCAAATCTCGGGGGGCTTTGCTGTCCCCAGATGATCGCTTGGCGTTGCCCCGTCGATCTGGAAGCTAGCGCGCCACGGCAAACGTGTCGATCAAGCAACCCTCCTTTATCTTGTTAACCCTCCCAACCGTTGGGAGGCGCCTCGTCGGCGCCGTTGCGGTTCGACGTCGAGATGCGCTCAGATAGTTCCGCGATGAGCGCCGGGTTCATGGCGGCCTCCCTATGGCTTGTCAGCGACGGCCGCATAGCCGAACAGACTGTCGCGACGGTCGAGCGCGATGAAATCGTCGAGAGGCAGGAGTTCGTTGCCGCGAACGAGCTGGAAGACGGCGCGAGGGTCGGCGTCGGTCACGAAGAGTCCGTCGGGGGTGTAAGCCACGCCATGGTCGCTGCTGGAGAAAAGAGTCGCGCGTAACGTTCCCGACTTTGCATCCCAAAGCTTGATGGCGCCGTCGCGGCTCCCAGAAGCGATTGTTCTCCCGTCGGGCGAAAATGCGACCGAGTCTATCCTGCCGGTGTGACCTTCGAACGTCCGCAACAGCTTGCCGCTCGATGTGTCCCAAAGCTTGACCGTGGCATCGTCGCCGCCCGAAGCGATCGAGCGGCCATCGGGTGAGAACGCGACGGCGTCCACTGAATCGGCGTGCCCCTCGAATGTGCGCAACAGCGCGCCGCTCGACGCGTCCCAAAGCTTGACCGTGAAGTCGGCGCTTCCCGACGCGATCGAACGACCGTCCGGCGAAAACGTCACGGCGTTGACCGCGGTCGCATGCCCCGCCAAATTGCGCAACAGCTTGCCGCTCGATGCGTCCCAAAGCTTGATCGTATTGTCGCCATCGCCCGACGCGATCGTGCGCCCATCAGGCGAGAACGCCAGCGAGAACACCCAGCCGGATTTCGACTTGAGCGTGCGCAGCAAGGCCCCGCTCGCCGGGTTCCAGAGCTTGATCGAGGTATCGGCGCTCGAGGAGGCTATCGTCCGCCCATCTGGGGAGAAGGCGACTGAGAAAATCATCGGAACCGGAATCGGGTTCTTGAGGGTGTCCTCCGCGGCCTTGCGCGAGAGCAGCAGCTTCCCGCTCGATACGTCCCAGACCTTGATCGTGGTGTCCTTGCTCCCTGAAACGATGAAACGACCATCCGGCGAAAACGCGGCCGAATCGACTCTCAATTGATGCCCTTTCAGCACCCGCAACAACTTGCCGCTCCGCGGATCCCAAAGCTTGATTGTACTATCGGCGCTGGCCGCCGCCAAGATCCGCCCATCCGGCGAGAAGGCGACCGTATGAACCGATGCCGGAGGGCCCAGTCGCGGCCTGAGCTCAGCCCCCGCCGGCAGCGCATAAGTCCGCGCCGGCGTAGGCGATGGAACCGACGGCGGCGCGCGCTCCGCATTCGCCGCCAGCCGCTCGAGAATGCTCGGCGCGTTCGAGACCGCGCTTTGCGCCGACGCGGCGGGGGGGAGCGCGACCGCTGCTGCCAACCCCATTAGAAAAATGCGGAACGCCCAGAGTCCTCGGTTCATCGCGGTCTCCCTATTGCGTGTTCGCGTTTTGATTGGCCGCGCCGCCGAACAGGCTGTCGCGACGATCGAGCGCGATAAAATCGTCCATCGGCGAGAATTCGGTCCCGCGCACGACCTGGAAGACGGCGCGAGGGTTGGCGTCGGCACGAAGTGTCCGTCGGGGCGTAAGCGACGCCTTTGTCACCGCTCGCGAAGAGCGTGGCCCCGACGTCGCATCCAGAAGTCCTATGACGCCGTCCGCGCTGCCCGAAGCAAGCATCCTTCCATCCGGCGAGTATCCGACCGCATGAACGACGGCGGCGACCTTCGCCTCGAGATCGAAGGTCTTGACGTCATAGCCTTCGCTGACGCTGTAGCCCTTCCCGCGCAGAGTCCCCGCACAGGCCCGCGCGTCGGCGACCGCCTTGCGCAATGCCGCGATCTGCCCGATCACGAGCGCGAGCCGGTTTTCCGCGCGAGCCGGTAGGCTCGCCGCCCAACAAAGGATCAGCAGCGCCAGAAATGCGATGAGCTTGCGGATGCGACCCTCCCTGGCTGGCCTACCATGGATCGCCGGCGATCCCTCCCGGAGAGCCGGATTCATGCCGATCTTTCGTCAATAAACTGTATACTCGAAACTGTATACTCGTGCTGACCAAGATCGACCAGGCGCATGCGCCGAGTTGCGCCCGGCGGTTGGCGAACAATCGGCGAATTCAAAGGCTGTCATGATTCAACCTTCCGTCGAGCGTCGCCGAGGGCGCGACGTCGACGCATTCATTTGCGCCGCTGGGTTTCGCGACCCTGACGCCTCAGTGGATCGTGTACTTGTGAATCGCGATCGACCAGTCGGGATGTCCCGCGATGCCTGCCTTGACATGTCCCTCGCTGCCCGACGCGCCTGCCTTGATATGTCCGTCGCTGCCCCCCGTGCTCGCCTTATCCGCCTTGCCATGTCCCTCGCCGACCGCCACGACTCCTAGATTTCGGGCCAATTCGTCACGGATGCGCCGGATCGCGGCGCGCGCGGCCTGCGGCGTCGCGAAGGTCTTCGGCTTGTCGGGCGTATCCAGGGCGCTGATCGGCTTCTCGCTCAGCACCGCGACCATCGTCCCCTCGCCGCGCGGCTCCGTTATGCGGACGTTGAAGCCTCGATAGGGATTCTTGTAATTTGGCACGACGACGGGCTGGCTCGGATCCATCCGGGTCGATTCCAGCGTACCCGTCGGCGATCGAAGTGAGAGGGCATTGGGATAGATCTGCGTCAGCTTGCCGTCCGGCGTCGCGTCGAAGATCGCCAGATAGCCCGGCTTCCGCGTGGTCGCGCGATAGTCGACGATGTCGCCCACCTTGACGTCGTCGCCTTGTTCGAAGGCGATCGTCAAGCCAGCGGCATTGTCTAGGGCCGGATCCGGAACCGGAGCCTTGGCTGGGGCTGGGGCCGGGGCCGACTGCGCGTCGGGCGGCGAGGTCGGCTGCGCGTCGGGCGGCGAGGTCGGCTGCGCGT
>JBAQGU010000042.1:0-2488 GCA_049287975.1 Roseiarcus sp. | reverse complement strand
CGCGCGCGCAGAGTCAAAGGCGCCCTGCCGTCATTGCGAGCGCAGCGAAGCAATCCAGAGCTACGTCACGCGGCCCCTGGATTGCTTCGTCGCTGCGCTCCTCGCAATGACGATCAGCTACGCCAGGACTTCCGGGTTCACGACCCGGATCGGCTTGCCATCGAGGAAGGCCAGCGCGTTTTCTACGCTCTGGGAATAAAACGGCCGCATCGTCTCGGCGACGACGTAGCCGAGATGCGGCGTCAGCACCGTATTCGGCGCGCCACGAATATCATCGCCGGCCGCGAGAGGTTCTCGATCGAAGACGTCGAGCCCCGCGAAGATGCGGCGGTCCCGCAGAGCCGCGACCAGCGCGTCTTCGTCGACGAGCGGGCCTCGCGAAGTGTTGATGAGGATCGCTCCGGGTTTCATCCGCGCGATCTCCGCGGCGCCGATCGTCCCCCGGCTTCGCGGCGAAAGCACCAGGTGCAGACTGACCGCATCGGAGCGGCTGAGCAGCTCATCCTTCCCGACCCGCTCGGCGCCAGCCGCGGCGGCGGCTTCCGCCGTGAGGTTCTGGCTCCAGGCGATGACGTTCATGCCGAGCGCGCGGGCGTATCCAGCCATGATCGAACCGAGCCGGCCGAGTCCGATGACGCCCAGCGTCTTCCCCGCCAGCGTGATCCCGACGGGCGCGTCGTCTTGGAACCGGCCGGCGCGGATGGCGGCGTCGCCGGTAGGGATCGCGCGCGCAACCGACAGCAAGAGACCGAGCGCCAGCTCCGCGGTCGACGATTGGCCGGCGGGGGACCCGGCCGTATTGCAGACGACGACGCCGCGCGCGGTGCAGGCGGCCACGTCGAGAGAGGCGTTTTTCGCCCCGGTGATCCCCAGCATGCGCAATCGCGGAAGCCGCTCGATCAGCGAGCCGGGGAGCGGCGTGCGCTCGCGCATCGTGAGCAGAATGTCGAAGTCCGCGAGCCTCGAGGCGGCGTCGTCCTCGCCCGCGAACGCCTCCGAAAAAAACGTCACTTCCGCCCGCTCGCCGAGCTTCGACCAGTCCGCACAGCCGCGCGCCGCACGCTGCCAGTCGTCCAACACCGCTACCCTGGTCATGCGCCTCTCCGCCTCGGGCCCCCGTCGTTGCGAGCGTAGCAAGCAATCCATCGTCCCATGGGACAGCCGCTTTACGCGTTGACAACGCGCCTTGTGTAGTCATTGCCTGAGCGAAGCGCCAGCACAGCGAAAGAGGCGCCGCCAAGCCGGCAAGGGGGGCGGCGGCTGAACCGTGGATGGCTTCGCTACGCTCATCACGGTTCGAGCGTCGCCTACCACGAGCGGCGAGATCGCGCTCTTTCGGATTATATAGAGTAATTAACCCGACCTAAGGGGTAACGCATCCGATCGCGGCCGTTCCGCAACCGCAGACAGCAATCCTTTACCCCTCGTTGCCATCCTGCCCTCTCGTGAGGGAAGCCATGAGCACCGGGTTCGAACAAATCTTCGACGAGCCGTCGGCGGTGGACGCGTCGACCCCGCCGAAAAAATTCAAGGTCGCGCCGACCTTCGTCATCGACCTCACGATATCCTTCGTCTGCATCCTGACGATCGCGCCGGCGTGGAAAGCCTCGTTCCCGCTCGGGCTGATCGTCAATCTGCCGACCTTCGCGATCGGCGCCCTGATTCTCTGTTGCTACGCCGGCAAGGTGCTGGTGATCTCGCATCTGAGCCGACAGGGCGGCGACGCCCGCACCTATGTGAAATCGGCCGCGCTCGTGACCGACGGTCCCTATGCCTTCTCGCGCCATCCGACCTATCTGGTCGCGATGGTCCAGTTCCTGCTGTGGTCTGCGCTGGCGCTCTATCTCCAGGCATTCATGCCCTGGAACCCATCGATGCTCGCCGCCGCGATCGGACTTCCCGCCGCCTTCTGGCTCATCAACGATCTCGTCGTGATGCCGACCGAGGAAGCGATGCTGCGGCGTCTGCACAGGCAAGAGTTCGATGCCCACGCGAGCCGAGTGCGCCGCTGGTTCGGGCGGCGGGCCGTCACGCGCTGACGCTGCCGCGTCAACCTCCGTAGCGGCCGGCGACGTCGCGGGCGATGCGGCCGGATTCCTCCAGATAGTGCGCGATGACTTCGGTAGCGTTGCTCGTGCAGGTGCGGTAGGTCAGCGCGTAATCGCCAAATCCCCGGTTGAACGCGCCCGCCAGCGCCGCCTTGCGCTCCTCCGTATGCGCCTCGGCCTCCAGCAGCCGCGACATCTTGTCGCGAAACTGAGCGCCGTCGCCGGCCTGGCAGAGGTCGCGCAGGTACGACAACGCACCCATCAGCTCGGCCAGCCGCAGCAACTGCGGCTCATAGGGGGGCGGCGTCTCGGTGGGCGTCGGTGTGGGCGTCGGCGCCGGCGTCGCGGCGGGTTTCGGCGGGGGTTTGGGCGGCGTCTGCGCGGCGAGCGGTCCGGCCGCGAGGCATAGCATGAGCGCGACCGCGAGCGCCCTCACAGGC
>JBAQGU010000041.1:0-6213 GCA_049287975.1 Roseiarcus sp. | reverse complement strand
GCACGCGCGCCCCGATCTCGCCCGCGCCCGCATTCGCCGCCGCCGCGCGCCGACGCAGCAGGATCGGCATGACGAGATCGTTGGAGACGGTGATCGCGAGCGCGACGCTGTCGACGACCACCATGCCCGTCGCCGCTGAAAGCCCGCCGATCATCGTCGCCAGCGCGAGCAGCCCCCAACCCGCGTTCAGCGGCAGGGCAAGTACGGTGAGGTCGCGATTGATCGCTCCGTCGGGGAACGTCGCCAGCCCCGCGATCGCGAGCGGCAGAACGAAGAGGTTGATGAGAACGAGGTAGCTCGGGAACAGCCAGGACGCCGCAGGAATATCCCGTTTGTCCGCGTTCTCGACGATGCTGACGTGGAACTGGCGCGGCAGCAGCAGGATGGCGCTTGCGGAAAGCAGCGTGGTCACGAACCAGTTGGCGGGATCGGGCGCCGAGGTGAGCACCGGAGCGATGCGCGGGCTCTCGGCGAGCTGCGTCAGCTCGCCCAAGCCACCGAACAGGCCCCAGACGACGAAAGCGCCGACTGCGAGGAACGCCACCAGTTTGACGAGCGACTCGACCGCGATTGCGAGGATCAGTCCGTTCTGATGTTCCGTCGGATCGAGCCGCCGCGTGCCGAACGCCATCGCGAAAATGGCGAGCATCAGCGTCACCGCGAGATAGAAGGCGAACGAAGGCGCGCCGGGCGTCAGGCGTCCCTGTTCGAACGAGCCGAGCACCATCAGCATCGTCTGCGTTATCGCCTTCAGCTGCAGCGCGATATAAGGCGCCGAGGCCATCAGGGCGATCGTCGCCGCGAGCGCCGCCAGGGTCTGCGATTTGCCGTAGCGCGCCGAGACGAAGTCCGCGACTGTCGTCAGATTCTGAGCGCGCGCGAGATCGGCGATGCGCTGCAACAGGCGATGCCCGAAGCCGACCACGAGAATGGGCCCGATATAGATCGGCAGGAAATCGAGGCCGTGCGCCGATGCGAGGCCGACCGAGCCGTAATAGGTCCAGGATGTGCAATAGACGGCGAGACTGAGCGCGTATACGAGCGTGCGCCGCCGGCCGGAAAGATATTTCCGCCCGCCGTTGTCGCCCCACCAGGCGATGCAGAAAAGCAGCAGGACATAGCCGATCGAGACGGCGATGACGGTGGGCTCGGTCACCATCGCAGGAGCCGGGCGCCGGCCCACGGGGGCGAGGACGACCATCTGCACCCGATGTCCGTCTTCCGACCGCAAGTGGCTCGAGGAATTGGAATGTTCGACACGAGGTGACTGCCAGTTGCAGTCACGCTATGTCAGAAGAAACATTCCGACAAGGGCGCCGTTCGACTTGGCGCCTCGAGGGAGCGCTCATGCGCTCCCTCCTTGGGGCCTCAGGTGTTCTTGTGGCTCTGCTGACCGGCCTTGACATGCTGCTCATGCGTCCCGCCGCGCGTGTGCTCGCCCTCAGATCCGGAGCCCGACCCGGTCGTGTTCTTGTGGCTCTGCTGCCCAGCCTTCACGTGCTCTTCGTGCGTGCCGCCACGGGTGTGCTCGCCTTCCGACTTCGATTGGGATCCCGAATGGGACGTGTTCTTGTGGCTCTGTTGGCCGGCCTTTACGTGCTGCTCATGCGAGCCGCCTTGAGTTCCAGACATTTGATTCTCCTTGTTGCTGGGATGGTCGCAGCGATTTGATCCACGGCCGTCCAAAAAACGCAGCCCGACGCGAATGGGTTCCCCCTCGAGATCAGAACGCCGGCAGAGCTCGCTGCGCTCGCGGCTGAGGCAGGGGCGGTATCGTCGTTTCGTCCAGAACTTTGTTAGCCAGTGGCGCAAAGCGAGATGGCCTGCGAGTGGAATGGCCAGGATCGAATGGGGCGGCAGGGCCGATTGTTATCATCAGAGGATTTGTATTGCGGAACGCGCTACATTGGCCTAAAGTGGTCTGGAGGCGCAGGGCCCCCATGAACTCGACATTACGCCGCAAGGACTATCCTCTTTCCATGCGTCTGCCCGAGGCAGATATCGCGGTGATCGATCGCGCGGCCGCACTGCGCGGGCGTTCGCGAACCGATTTCGTGCGTGAGGCCGCGGTGCGCGCCGCGGAAGCCGCCTTGTTGGAAGACGGGCTCATTCGCATGAGCGAGGAAGGGTTCGCGGCATTTCTGACGGCGATTTCGGCGCCGATCGTGGCGCCGCCGGAGATGCTCGCCATCCTGAAGCGCCGGGCGCCGTGGGATGCATCGTCTGACCAAGACTGATGCGCGGCGATGTTGTCAGCGCCCGAACCGATCGAAGCGCGCCACGAGGTCGGCGCATTTTCCTGCGGAAAACCAGCGCTCGACAATTGGTTGAAGACGAGGGCTTTCGCGAATCAGCGCAACGGATTCGCCTCGGTCATGGTTGTTCACGAGAAGAACCGCGTCGCGGGATTTTACGCACTGGCGCCAACCGCGATTCTTCCGGCCTCGATGCCGCGCTCTTTGCGCACGGGGCAACCACCAAACCCCGTTCCGTGCTTGTTGCTGGGGCAACTCGCGACCGATCTAAAATGGGCGGGACGGGGAGTGGGGACCGCGCTGCTGGCCGATGCGCTGCGGCGAAGCGTGCGCGCGGCGGATTTGGTCGGAGGAAGAGCGCTGGTTGTCAAAGCCATCGACGTCGAAGCGGCGGAGTTTTGGCGACGGCGTGGGTTTCAGCCGAGCCGGGACGATGAAATGATCCTGTTTCGTGTTCTCGCGGATATCGCACGAGCGATACGGGAGGCTTGACCCGTGGACGCGATGGAAATCGACCCCCTCGTAACCTCGTAACGCAACGATTGGGCATTCGTGTGAGTTCGTGGCTCGTTACGCAGGGACGTCTTTCGTTCCTTCGCGCCGCCACGGGCGGACTGTGCGTCCGGCTACATCTTCGCCAATCGCTTCAGCCACGCCTTCGCTTGCCGCCGCACATTCGCCGGCGCCGTGCCGCCATACGATGTTCGGCTCTTCACCGACTTCTCCACGCCGAGCACGCCGAACACTTCCGACGTAATGCGCGGCTCGACGGCCTGCATTTCCGCGAGCGTCAGCTTCTCCAGCGCGATCCCGCGGGTCGAAGCGAGCCCCACGATCCGCCCCGTCACGTGATGCGCCTCCCGGAACGGCATCCCGAGCTTGCGCACCAGCCAGTCTGCGAGATCAGTGGCGGTGGAGTAGCCCGCGCCCGCCGCCGCCTTCATGCGTTTGCCGTCCGTCGTCAGGTCGCGAACCATTCCCGTCATCGCGGCCAGACACAGTGACAGCGTCTGCAGGGCGTCGAAGGCGCCTTCCTTATCCTCTTGCATGTCCTTGGAATAGGCGAGCGGCAGGCCCTTCATCACCGTGAGCAGCCCCACCAGCGCCCCGACGACGCGACCCGTCTTGCCGCGCACGAGTTCGGCGGCGTCGGGATTGCGCTTTTGCGGCATGATCGAGGAGCCCGTCGAAAACGCGTCGGACAGCCGGACGAAGCCAAATTGCGGCGTCGTCCAGAGCACCAGTTCCTCGGCGAAGCGCGAGAGGTGCGTCGCTGAGATCGCCGCCGCGGCGAGCGTCTCCAGCACGAAATCGCGATCGGCGACGCTGTCGAGCGAATTGGCGGTGGGGCGGTCGAAGCCGAGCGCCTTCGCGGTCATCTGGCGATCGATCGGAAACGACGTGCCCGCCAGTGCGGCGGCGCCGAGCGGGCATTCGTTCAACCGCTTACGCGCGTCCGCGAGGCGGCCCCGGTCGCGCCCGAGCATCTCGACATAGGCGAGCAGGTGGTGGCCGAAGGTGACTGGCTGCGCGGATTGCAGATGCGTGAAGCCGGGCATGACGAGCTCGGCCGCCTCGAGCGCGCGTTCGCAGAGCGCGCGTTGCAACTCCGCCATCTGCCCGTCGAGGGCGTCGATCGTATCGCGCACCCAGAGCCGGAAGTCGGTGGCGATCTGGTCGTTGCGCGAACGCGCGGTGTGCAGGCGTCCCGCCGCGGCGCCGACGAGATCGGCGAGCCGGCTCTCGACGTTCATGTGAATGTCCTCGAGAGCGCGCGAGAACGGGAATTCGCCCGCCTCGATTTCGCCCTTGACTTGGTCCAGTCCTCCGGCGATGGCGTCGGCGTCGGAGCCCTCGACGATGCCCTGCTTGGCGAGCATGGCGACGTGGGCTTTTGACCCCGCGATGTCCTGCGCCGCGAGCTTGCGGTCGAAATCGATGGAGGCGTTGATTTCCTCCATGATTTCGGCGGGGCCGGTGGCGAAGCGTCCGCCCCACATCTTGTTGCTCATGTTTCACAAGCCCTGGATTACAGAATGAGCGTGAAGAAATCGATGCTGCGACGAACTCTGCCGGTTCTCGCGCCTCTCGCGCTCGTGGTCGTCGCCGGGCTATACTGGAAGCTGAACGCACCCGGCAAGGTCGAGGCCGAATGTTCCGCGGCGTCCAAGGTCGTCGCCGCGAAGCTGGCGCCGCTCGCGAAGGGCGAAATCGCAGCGCTCGCGGTCGACGCGAAGCCGCGTCCCGCTCTCGACCTCGCCTTCAATGCGCCCGACGGCAAGAAGGTGACGCTCGCCGATTTCAAGGGCCGCGCGCTCCTGCTCAATCTGTGGGCGACCTGGTGCGTCCCATGCCGCGCCGAAATGCCGGCGCTCGACCGCTTGCAGGCAAAGGACGGCGGGGCCGATTTCGAAGTCGTCGCGATCAACGTCGACACGGCGCGGCTCGAGCGCGCGCCGGCGTTTCTGAACGAAATCGGCGTCAAGAACCTGACGCGCTACGCCGATCCCAGCGCCGACGCGTTCGAGGCGCTGCGCCTCGCCGGCAAGGCGCTCGGCCTGCCGACGAGCCTCTTGATCGACAAGGACGGCTGCGAGATCGGTGTCGTCGCGGGACCCGCGAACTGGGACGCGCCGGACGCGGTCGCGGCGGTCGGCGCCTTGAAGGGGGGGTGAGGGGGTTTCGCTATTTTCCCTCACAACCGGTCGATTCACCCATGTCGCGCCTGCCCCGAAATAAACTGCCGAAAACGCTCGGATTTGCACGCCCCGAACAATTCCGCTGGCGGACCCTCCACTTCGACCACGCCCTGATGCAGGAACATCACGTGGCTCGAGACGTCGCGGGCGAAACTCATCTCGTGGGTCACGACCAGCATCGTTCGGCCCTCCTCGGCGAGGGCGCGCATCACGAGCAGCACCTCGCCGACGAGTTCGGGGTCCAACGCCGAAGTTGGTTCGTCGAACAGCATCACTTTGGGCCGCATCGCCAGCGCGCGGGCGATCGCGGCGCGCTGCTGCTGGCCTCCGGACAAGTGCGAGGGATAATAATCCGCCTTGTCGCCGATCCCGACCTTCTCGAGCAGCGCATGCGCCTCCTCGATGCATTGCGCGCGTGGCCGCTTCTGCACATGCACCGGCGCCTCGATCAGATTCTCGAGCACCGTCATGTGCGACCAGAGATTGAAGCTCTGGAACACCATGCCGAGTTGCGAGCGGATCCGATCGATCTGCCGCCTGTCGCCGGGCTCGGCTTTTCCGTCGCGGCGCTTCCGCATCGCAATGGTCTCGCCGGCCACGGTGACCGTTCCCGCGTCGGGGGTTTCCAATAGATTGATGCAGCGCAGAAACGTGCTCTTGCCCGAGCCGGAGGCGCCGAGGATCGAGATCACGTCGCCGTCGCGCGCGGTCAGCGAAACGCCCTTCAGCACCTCGAGCCCGCCGAATCGCTTGCGCATATCCACCACGGCGATGGCGCAGGGCGCGGTCATGGCGGTCCTCATGCGAGACGCGGCCGCAGATGCGTCGAAAGCCGATATTCGATCGCCATGAAGGCGCGCGCGATCAGGAAGTTGAGCACGAAATAGATCGCGCCCGCCACCAGCAACGGCGTGTAGGTGACGAGCGTGTCGTTGCGGATCTTGAGCGCGACGCTCATCATGTCCCACAGCGTCACCAGCGAGACCAGCGCCGTCGCCTTGGTCATCGAAATGACCTCTGTGGAATAGGCAGGCAGGGCCTGCCGCAGCGCGATCGGGAAAATGACGCGACGGAACAGGCGGAAACCGGACATGCCGCAGGCCCTCGCGGCCTCGACCTGGCCGTTCGGCACGGCCGCCAGCGCGCCGCGGAAGATCTCGCTGGTATACGCCGCCGTGCACATCGCCAGCGAGAGCACCGCGCAGGGGAACGCGTCGCGCAGCAACGGCCAGACGAAGCTCTGGCGGATGAAAACAAAC
>JBAQGU010000040.1:0-2952 GCA_049287975.1 Roseiarcus sp. | reverse complement strand
GTCAGGGCCTGGCGGCGGGCCTCGTAGCTTTCGATATGCTGCTGCGCGCCGCAGTAAAATTGGACGCCGGCATAACGCAGCGCCGGTTCAGCCTGGATCGCCTCGAACAGCGCGATAGCAGCCGCCGGCGAGCCGACGCCTGTGCGATGCATGCCGGGGTCGACGTCGAGGATGACCGAAAGCGGCTTTCCCGATTCCCGAGCGGCTGCGCCGAGGTCGCGAACGTTGGCGGGATTGTCGACCACGCAGGTGAGTGCTTCCGTGCGCGCGTTCAGCGCCACGATGCGCTCGATCGCGGGGCCGCTGACCACCGGGGAGGTGATATGCAAGCCGCTGATGACCCCGTGGTCGGCGAGAGCTTCGGCTTCGCCGATCTTGGCGCAGCAGATGCCGACGGCGCCGGCCTCGATCTGGCGCTTGGCGATATCAGGGCTCTTGTGCGTCTTGGCGTGCGGGCGCAGCTGCAAACCTCGGGTCCGCGCGAAATCTGCCATCCGGGCGATGTTGCGGGTGAGGGCGTCGAGATCGATCACCAGCGCCGGGGTGTTCAAGCTATGCCGCGATCCCTGCTGGTTCAGCAGATGGCCGTGAAGCTGCTCGTCGTTCATAGCGCGGCCTCGAGCGGCCGTGAGGTCCCGGGGGCAACCGACGGCGTATCTGGCCTCGCGGCTCTCACATGACGCGTGAAGAATTCGCGACGTCTCATCCGACCGCTCCTTACGACTTGGCATGCGCCGGCAAAACGTACCAGATCGCGCCTCGGGTTGCGAATGGCCAAAGCCAATGCTCCTCCGCGACCTGCGAAGGACCGCTTCACGTCGCATTCGGTCGGTCACGCGACGCCGCAAAGGCGCCGTTAGGCGACTCGCAGAAACAAGTGAGCCAATTCCCTGTCGTCATTGCGAGCGAAGCGAAGCAATCCAGGGGCCGCAGTACGACCGTCTTGGTTGCTGACGCCGCGCATGTTGTCGCCCCTGGATTGCTTCGTCGCAAGGGCTTCTCGCAATGACGGATGGGTCGCCGCTGACCCGGTCGCTTCAGTAGTTATTGAGCGCCGCCTTAGTGCCATAGTCCATGATAGACATGTTGATTTCCTTAAAGACGACCCTCAAAAACGGTGAAGGGACCAGCGCCGTTTCTTTTCCAGAATAAGCGCATTTTGCTTTCTGAGAAACCAGATTTGTGATAGCCTGCTTCGTCGACCTCTCGTGAACGGAAACCCGCCATGGCCAAGCAGTCCAAAAACGTCCGCCTCCGAGAGACGACGGCGCGTTTCGCTGGCCTTCGCGCTGCACGGGGCGCCGGGCTGCTGCGAGGACGCAAGTCATGATTCCCGTGTTGGCGATCTCGCGGATGAGTTCGCGCCAATCGGGATGGATCGCGATCCGCGAGCGACGGACGGGCCCATCGAGCCGACAGCGAACGCGATCGCTGTCGAGGCTTCGCGCTGCCGCAAACCCCGGAGCCGGAAGCGCGAAGGCGACCGGCGAATTGCCGCCGGCAAAGACGAGGGGGAAACTTTTCCCTACTGCAACCCATTGAAAAGTCCCGAAATGGGATTGGAATCGCGCAACGGGCGGCGCCCCCCGCGGTGGGCGCCGGGAAACGCTGCAAGGTCTCGAAACCCGCAAATACTGTCGGGAGGTTCGCCCCGGCCGGCGACGCCAGGGGCGCATCCTGCAGAAAGCGCGATCCGAGAGGCGAGAGGCAATCACGCCGAGGATTCGGCCGACCAAATGTAAGTGCCGAGACGATCTCCCGCTTCCGTAGAGCTGCGAATCGCTGATGAGGGTTTGCGGAGGGGCGGCCCAGCGCATAGATAGCCGCCCAAGCGCCCTCGCCGGCGCGAGTGGAGCGATCCCGTGAACCCAGCAAAGTCAAACGCCGCGCCCCGCCTGACGCCCCGCGCCTTGGCCGCGGTCGCGGCCTTCCTCGTGCTCGCGGGCGCGGGCCTTTGGATCATCATGACCCCCTCGCGTTCCGGGACCGCGCTCATCGGCGGGCCTTTTCAGCTACAGACCGCCGAAGGAAAGACGATCACCGACGCCGACCTGAAGGGACACCCGTTCCTAGTCTATTTCGGTTATACCCATTGCCCCGACGTCTGTCCGACCACGCTCGCCCAGATTTCGGACGTCTTGCAGCGCTTGCCGGACAAGCCGATTCGCGCGCTGTTCGTGACCGTCGACCCCGAACGCGACACGCCGGCGCTGATGGCGGACTATGTCAGCAGTTTCGATTCCCGCATCGTCGGCCTCTCCGGAACGCCGGACGAGATCGCCAAGGTCGAGAAAGCTTACCGGGTCTATGCGCGAAAGGCGCCGACCAAGGACGGCGACTATTCGATGGATCACTCCTCCATAGTGTATCTCATGGACGCGCGCGGCGGCTTCGTCGAAGCTTTCAACCTGGACCGAACGCCGGAAGCCTCGGCGAAGGAATTGGAAGGCTATCTCTGAAGCTCGGCGCTACTCCGGTCCCGCTTTGCCCCGTAGCGCCTTGATCGCCCCCCGACGGCCCTTCTCGTCCAGTCGGCGCGTCTTCGCGGCCAGCGTCGGCCGCGTCGCCCGCCGCGGCTTCTCGCGCTCTTGCGCCTTGACGATCAGCGCCGCGAGCCGTTCGCGCGCGTCTTCGCGATTGCGCGGCTGACTGGAAAAGCGCTGCGCGAAAATGACGATCACGCCGCCCTGAGTGAGGCGCGAGCCGGCGAGCTTCATCAGCTTGGTCGCAACTTCGTCGGGCAGGCTCGGCGAACGCCGCGCGTCGAACCGCAACTCGACCGCCGACGCCACCTTGTTGACGTTCTGCCCGCCGGGACCCGAGGAGCGCACGAAGCTCTCCACGAGCTCGCTCTCGTCGATAAGGAGATCGCCGACTTTCATGGGGCGGCCCGCGCCGCGCTAGGCAACCCCCTCTCCCGCTCTTCGCGGGAGAGGGTTGGGGTGAGGGTCG
>JBAQGU010000039.1:0-4131 GCA_049287975.1 Roseiarcus sp. | reverse complement strand
ACAGCGTTCTCCACCGGCGTGCCAATCGAACCGCCTGGCGCCTCGACGTCCGCGCCGGGCGTCGATCAGTGCCTCCGCCACGTCCACGTCGTCGCTGCTCGCGGCCCAATGGAGTGGCGGAAAACGCGCGCGACGAACCGCCGGCGCCGGGAGACGAGCGATAGCCGGTCGGTCGAAGGCGGCGCGACGGCGTGCGTCCTCGGGGGCGTGGAGCATCTTTCGACGCTCAATGAAAATTCCGCCCTCGGGGCAACGCTTGCCGCAGTTCGCGCACGTCGATCTGCGGCTCCGGAGGCGGTCCGGGCGAACCCGAGAACAGCTGCACTTGCGCGAAGCGATTGCCCTGCCGCTTCTGCGCCATGGTCAATTGCGGGCGGCGGACTTCGTCTGATGGGGCGAGGGTTTCTATGTCGCGACCTTCGTCGGAGAGCTGACCGAGCATCGGCGTCAGATCCTCCATGCGCTCGGCGATGATATGGATGACGCCCATTTCGCTCTGCAATTTGCCCGAGACGGCGACGAAGCGGGCGCCGATGACAATCGCGCGCAGGCGTTCGAACGCCTTCGGCCAGACGATGATGTTGGCGACGCCGGTCTCGTCCTCCAGCGTCATGAAGATCACGCCTTTGGAAGTGCCCGGACGCTGGCGCACCAGCACCAGCCCGGCGACGACGATGCGCTCGCCGCTCGTGATGCGGCCCAGCGCGTCGGAGCGCTTGATCCCGCGTTGCATCAGCCGCGCCCGCATGAAGGCGACGGGATGCGCCTTCAGCGAAAGCGACAGGCGCCGGTAATCCTCGACCACATGCGCTCCGAGCGGCATCGGCGGCAGCTTGGCGTCGGGCTCCTCGTCGCGCCCGGGCCTGTCATGCGCGAACAGTGGCAGATCGTCCTGATCGCCGACGCGGTTGAGCGCGCGCACCGCCCACAAAGCCTCGCGCCTGTCCAATCCCAGCGAACGGAACGCGTCGGCGTCGGCGAGGCGCTCCAAAGCCGTGAGGGAAATGCCGCCGCGGAGCCAGAGATCTCGCACCGAGTCATAGCCCGTCCCGCGCGCCTCGACGAACTTGCGCATCTCCTCCTCGCGCGCGCCGATGATCTGGCGCAGGCCGAGCCGCACGGCGTGCGCGGAGCGGATATGGTCGGCCATGGAAACGTGACGGGGGTGGGGTCTACCCTTCTCCCGCAAAGCGGGAGAAGGTGTCGGCGTAGCCAACGGATGAGGGTCTTGGGCAAAGGCCGGTCTCTCCCCCCGGCCCTCATCCGGCGCTTCGCGCCACCTTCTCCCGCAAGCGGGAGAAGGGTTTTGCTCTTCCAGCGTGCAATCCCAGTCCGAGAGGTTCACGTCCACTTCCCGCACCTCTACCCCATGTTCGCGCGCGTCGCGCACGAGCTGCGCGGGCGCGTAGAAGCCGAGCGGTTGGGAATTGAGCATCGCGGCGAGGAAGACGTCGGGATAGCGGCATTTCATCCAGCAGGAGGCATAGACCAGCAGCGCGAAACTCGCCGCGTGGCTCTCGGGGAAGCCGTATTCGCCAAAACCCTCGATCTGGCGGAAGCAGCGCTCGGCGAACTCTCGATCGTAACCTTTCGCCGCCATGCCCTCGACCATCTTCGCCTGAAAGGTCGCGATCGTGCCGACGCGGCGGAAGGTCGCCATCGCGCGACGCAATTTGTCGGCTTCGGCCGGCGTGAAGTCCGCCGCGACGATCGCGATCTTCATCGCCTGTTCCTGGAACAATGGCACGCCGAGCGTCTTGCCGAGCACGGCTTCCAGTTCGCGCGAGGGATAAACGACGTCCTCCACGCCCTGGCGGCGGCGGAGATAGGGATGCACCATGTCGCCCTGGATCGGACCGGGGCGCACGATTGCGACTTCGATCACGAGATCATAGAATTTCTCCGGCTTCAGGCGGGGCAGCATCGACATCTGCGCGCGGCTCTCGATCTGGAACACGCCGATCGTGTCGGCGCGTTGGATCATCGCGTATACGCAGGCCTCTTCGGGTGGAACGGTCGCGAGCGTCAGCGCCTCGCCATAGCGCCTGTCGAGCAGCGCGAAACCCTTGCTCAACGCCGTGAGCATGCCGAGCGCGAGCACGTCGACCTTGAGAAGGCCGAGCGCGTCGAGATCGTCCTTGTCCCATTCGATCGTGGTGCGGTCCTCCATCGCCGCGTTCATGATCGGCGTGACTTCGTCGAGCCGATCGCGGGTGATGACGAAGCCGCCGCTGTGCTGGGTGAGATGGCGAGGAAAGCCGGTCAGTTCCTCCGCCATCTTCAGTGCGAGCGCGAGCGTCGGATCGGAGGGGTCGAGCCCGGCCGCCCTCGCCCGCTCCTCGCCGATCGCCGCCGAGTCGTGACCCCAGCTCATGCTGTTGAGCGCAACGACGATATCGTCGGAGAGGCCGAACGCCTTGGCCGTCTCGCGAATCGCCGAGCGCGTGCGATAGGTCGTCACGGCGGCCGCAAGCCCCGCACGCTCCCGCCCATAGCGCGCGTAGATATATTGGATCACTTCATCGCGCCGCTCGTGTTCGAAATCGACGTCGATGTCGGGCGGCTCGTTGCGCTCGGGCGAGACGAAACGCTCGAACAAGAGATCGAAACGTGCGGGATCGACCTCGGTGATTCCGAGGCAGAAGCAAACCGTCGAATTGGCCGCCGAGCCCCTCCCCTGGCACAGGATGCCGCGTGAGCGCGCGAAGCGCACGATGTCGTGCACGGTGAGGAAATAGGGAGCGTAATCGAGTCGGCCAATCAGCGCGAGTTCATGCGCGAGCGCCGCGCGCACGCTGTCGGGAACGCCGCCGGGATAGCGCGCGCGCGCCCCGCTGTCCGCGAAGGCCTCGAGCGCGGCCTGCGCCGTGGCATAGCCCTCGCACAGTTCCTCAGGATAATCATGCGCGAGCTCGTCGAGGCTGAACGCGAGCCCGTCGAGAAAGCGGGCCGTCTCCTCCACCGCCTTCGGCGCCTCGGCGAAGAGGCGCGTCATTTCATCCGCGTCCTTCAGATGCCGCTCGGCATTGGCCTGGGTCAGCCGCCCTGCCGCTTCGAGGGTCGTTCCCTCGCGGATGCAGGCGAGGACGTCGGCGAGCGGGCGCCGCTCATAGGCATGCATCACGACGTCGTTGGTCGCCAGCAGCGGCGCGCCGATTTTGCGCGCGAGCGCGGCACGGCGAGCGAGGGCGCCGCGCATGTCCTCGCCATAAGTCAGGCTCGCCCCGACCCAAAGGCGGTCGCCGAAGGCCTCGCGGAGCCGAGGGAGAAAAGAGCCCTCGCCCCCACCCCTCTCCCGTAAACGGGAGAGGGACTCTTCCCCTTCTCCCGCTCTTGTGGGAGAAGGTGGCCGCGTAGCGGCCGGATGAGGGCTGAGGGGCATCGCCACGACCTGCAACCCCTCGGCATGCTCGAGCAGATCCTCGAAATTCAGATGGCACTCCCCCTTCGGCGCGCGCAGGTTTCCCTTGGTCAGCAGGCGGCACAGGCGCCCATAGGCGGCGCGATCCCGGGGATAGGCGAGCACGTCTGGCGCGCCGTCGGTGAAGGCGAGCCGCGCTCCCGTGACGACGCGTAAAAGCCCGATCGCGGCGCGGTTCTCGCGGGCGAAGACATGCGCGCGCACGACGCCGGCGAGCGTATTGCGATCGGCGATTCCGATCCCCGTCAGGCCCAGAGCCGCCGCGCGCGCCACGAGTTCTTCCGGATGCGAGGCGCCGCGAAGAAACGAAAAATTCGTCGTCGCCGCGAGTTCGGCGAAGCGGGGGGCGAGGCGGATCATCTCATATTTCCTCCTCGCTCATAACCCAGACGCGCTGGTTAATTCGCTTTTTAAGCAATCCCGCCATGCTAGGATCCAAACTGACTTGAAACGCGATAAGAACATATATAGAACAGAAATCATGGCAGAACTCAAGCGTCAAAGAATTCGGGACCCGTTTCACGACCTCATCGAATTTGATGAGGGCGACGGTTTCGAGCGGTAGTCGAACAGCGCGTCGAAGGGTGGGTGCATGATGACGATGAGGCGCATGGGGATCGAGGCGATCTATCGGCGCCGCAACTCCTCGAAACCCGCGCCGGGCCACAAGATTTATCCCTATCTGCTGCGCGGCGTGAAGGTCGAGCGGC
>JBAQGU010000038.1:0-17844 GCA_049287975.1 Roseiarcus sp. | reverse complement strand
GTTCGATAGTCAAGCATTCGATTGGATTGTCCTTGTTCACGTAGACGGCGAGTGCGTCGACTGCGACGGGTAGGGATGTCGGATGATATCCGAATTTTTTCTCGAGCGCTTCGTATTCCTCGCTCCTCATCGGACGCGACATCGGTCCGAGTTGCGCGGTTCCGTCGAGAAGCGCTGCAGGCGCGGTCCCGGACCCCTTGCTGTCGACCTCTATCTTTACGTTTGGATTTAGCTTCGTGAACCCGTCCGCCCAGATCCGCATGAGATCGCCAAGCGTGTCTGAACCAACCGACTTGATCGTCGCAGCGGCCGCCGGGTTTCCTTTGTGGGGCGGCAGCGCGGGATCGATATCCACGGCGAAGGCTGGGGCGGTAAGCGTCGCACCGAAGGCGAAAGATAACAGGAAGCTGACCGCTTTCATCGTTTCACTCCGCTTGCAGAGCCTCCGGCTCGCTCAAAATCCGCACTTGCTGACTCAAAGGCTGGACGAAAAACTAAGCAGGCGCGTCTCGATACCTGCCGATAAACTTCCGTATATCTGGATATTGGGACACATTGATATGACGTTTCGATGACGATCGGTCGCATTGGAGTATGGCGCTGATCGCAGTCAGCGGTGCCGGCGCGCTAATGCGTGAAGCCATCGCGAAACGAGTAAAACTGGACGCTATCGCCTGGCCGGATCGTCCCCGCATCGACGTCGATTTCGCCCAATCCGTCGGCGTGGATCAAGGGCTTGTCGAAATGACGGGGCATGAAGCTTCCGCGCGGCAGCCTCCCGGGGAGCCGGTCGAATGGGGTGTCAGCCGCCAGTAACGTTCATGTGCCGCGGCACCGCCGGCCGCAGAGTGGTCCGGTCGATGACGAAATCATGACCTTTGGGCTTGCGGGCAATCGCCTGCCGCAGAGCCGCATGCAGAAGTTCGTCGCTCTTCGACGCCCTTAGCGGTCCCCGAAGATCATGCGCGTCCTCCTGGCCGAGACACATGTAGAGTGTCCCCGTGCAGGTCACGCGCACCCGATTGCAGCTCTCGCAAAAATTATGGCTGAGCGGCGTGATGAAGCCGATGACGCCGCCCGTTTCCCGCACACGGACATATCGCGCCGGCCCCCCGGTGCGATAAGTGATGTCCCCGAGAGTGAAGCGTTGCGCGAGAACGGCGCGCACCCGGGTCAGCGGCAGGTACTGGTCGAATCGCATAGCGTCGATCTCGCCGAGCGGCATCACCTCGATGAGGGTGATCGCCATCTTCCGCCCATGGGCCCACAAAACCATGTCTCCGATCTCGCGATCGTTCACACCCTTGAGCGCGACTGTGTTGATCTTCACATCGAGTCCAACCCGTTGCGCCTCATCGATGCCGGTCAGAACGCGGGCGAGATCGCCTCGACGGGTGATCGCCGTGAACTTGGCCGCGTCGAGCGTGTCGACCGAAACATTGACGCGTTTGACGCCGCAGTCCGCCAGTTCCGCGGCGAATTGCGCAAGTTGCGACCCGTTGGTGGTCAGGGTGAGTTCGCCGAGCCTCCCGTTGCCGAGATGCCGCGCCAGGGAACGGAATAGTTCCATTATGCCGCGACGGACGAGAGGCTCGCCGCCGGTGATCCGTATCTTCCGTAAATTCATGTCGACGAAGGCCGAGCAAAGCCGATCCAGTTCTTCAAGAGTCAGAAGATCGCGCTTGGGCAGGAAACTCATCTGCTCCGACATGCAGTATGTGCAGCGGAAATCGCAGCGGTCGGTAACCGACACCCGCACATAGGTGATTGCTCGTCCGAACGGATCGACGAGTGGGGCTGTATTGGAAACTGCGCTTGAGAACACTCGATCACTCATGCTTTCTTCAGGTCGCAAAACCGCTTCTGAACGTATGAAAAAGTACGCTATCCCCCGGGCTGAGGCTGCCGGCGGACGCTGCGATCTCCGCCAAACCGTCGGCATGGATCAACGGCTTCAGGCGCGCAGAACCTCCCCGCCCCAAAATCTCGACCCAAGGACCCTCGTCGATGGAGACAAGACGTCCAGGCACAAATTCGGTGCGCCCAGGCCTGCGTTCGAAAGTCGAAATTGTTTTCATCGAACAGCCGAGACGCCGATGGGAGTTCGCTCCAGCAAGCGCGGCAACCATCGCGCCACCGACGGTAAACCAGGCCACCAAAGCCGAGACGGGGTTTCCGGGTAGCCCCAAATAGGCGGCGCGCGGGAACCGCCCGACCACCGCCGGCTTTCCTGGCTTCAGTGCAATTTTGAGAACTTCGAAGGTGGCTCCGCTCGCCGCGAGCGCTGTCGCCGAATGGTCCTCCTCGCCGACAGAAGCGCCGCCGGTCGTGACGACCATGTCGGAAATTTCGGCGAGGGCGGAGAGACGGAAGGCCATTGCCATGGCGTCGTCGGGGATAGACCCTCCGTCTATCGCGTCGAGACCAGCCCGACGCGCGAGGGCCAGCAGCATCGGCCGATTCGAGTCGAAAATGGCGGCTTCCCCGAGGGTCTCGGCCGGTTGCCGAAGTTCGTCGCCGGTAGAAGCGATGGCAATTCGCGGCTGGTGAAATACCTGGATGCTTGCGAAGCCTTGAGCGGCGAGAAGCGCGAGGTGTGGGGCGTCCAGGCGCTGCCCGACCTGAAGCAACGCCTCGCCTTTGGCGATGTCTTCGCCGTGGCGCCTGATATTGCTTCCCTGTCGAACCGGTCCTTCGACCCTGACGCATAGCCCGTCTCGCCGGACATGTTCCTGCATGACGACGGTGTCGGCGCCGCGCGGAATTGGGGCGCCTGTGAAAATCCGCGCGGCCGCCCCTGCGGGCAACGACGGCGAACTGGCGCCGGCCGCGATGCGGGATGCGATCGGGAGTTCGGTCTCGATCCCATCGATCGAGCATGCCGCCAAGGCGTAGCCATCCATCGCCGACTGGTCGAACGGCGGCAACGCGATGCGGGCGCAGACCTTTTCAGCCAACACGCGATCGAGCGCATCGACGAGCGACACCGTTTCGGAACGCTGAATCGGCGTCACATGGCATGCGGCGCGCTGGCACGCTTCCTCAAGGGAAATTAGTCCTGCGTCCCCGACGCAAACGTCAAGTGCGTTCTCCGCGGCAGCCATCGACTCCTACCGATCAAAATGGGAGCACTGCTGGCGCAATGCGAAGTTCGGTCGGCTAGCACCATATCCGCGCCCGGGCTGCGAGTCTCTCGGGCGCGGATTTCACACGCGCCGTAGCTCAAACGCTGTATTCCCACGACTTGAAACTCGTCTGCCGCACCCCTTCCGGCGCCGAAGCGATCTTCCGAATATTACCCCAGGTTTGTTTGTAGTTGGGAATGATCAGTTCATTTACGCCGGCCGACACGACATTGCCCTGGACGCCGGTTGGAAACGCAAAAAGCATGAACGTTTGCTTCCGTTTTGCCGTCGGCGTCGGGTATGCCATGGCCTGCGTTGCGCCGTTGTCGTTGAACACTTCGACGAGATCGCCCGCGCTCAAGGAAAGTTCCTTCATGTCGTCTGGATGCATCTGAATGAACGGATATGGCCAGCGATCCATGACGAAATCGTTCTGCTGATCGAGATAGGCGCTCTGCCACACCTGATTGGCCCGGCCGTTGTTGATGAGGAAGGCGAACTTCTTCGATTCCGCTTCCTTACCGGGCGCCTGCAAGCCCCGCCATTCGGTCGGCATGAACGTCGCCTTGGCGTTCTTCGAATTGAACTTTCCGTCGGCGAACAGCCGCTTCGTGCCGACCAGTTTGCCGTTCTCGACGCCCGTCGCCGGTTCCTGGACGCCGTTGGTACCCGCGGCTCGCAACGCCGCGTAGGTCACGAACTCGCCACCCTTCGCATGGAGGTGGTAGCCGTCCATGAACGCGTCTTCCTCCGTCTTCCAATCGAAGCCTTTGAACTTGTCGGCTTCGGTGGTCTTGCCCATCTCTCGGAAGACGCGCTCCATGTGGTTGGCGATCCTCGCAGCGATCAGGCAGTCGGGGATCGAATGCCCGGGAGGATCCATGTACCGTTCGGTCAATCTCAGGCGACGTTCGCCGTTCATTGACGTGAGATTCATCTCGCCCGCCGTCGCCGCTGGTAGCCAGACGTGGCAAGCTTGGCCGATCTGCGTCGGCACGATATCCATGTCAACCGCGAACAGGCCGCCCTTCTTGATGGCGCCGAGGATGGCATCGACCATGGCCTTGCGGTCGCCATAGGCGACAGCGGACATGGCGTCCTTCACGATATCGGTCCGCTTCTTGTAGTTCTGCTTGAACTTGTCCGCGTTCAACGTGGTTTTGTAGTGGTCGCAAGCCCAGATGTGATGCACGCCGCCCTTGCCCTCAAGCAAAAGCTTGTCGACGTAGGGGGCGGGTCGCCCGATGAACCCGTCGGAGGGGCGCACATAACCCTCCTGATGACCGCCCATCCGAACGCATCCGCCACCGGGCCGGCCGACGTTGCCCGTCGCGAGCGCGACATTCACTAGAGCCCCGTTGGTCCGATAGTTGTCGTTGCCCCAGATCAGCCCCTTTTCATACGCGAACATCGTGCGATTGCGCGCGCCGCCCTCTTTCGGTTTGCCGATCCATTCGGCTGAGGTTCGAATCTGGTCGACGGTGAGCCCCGTGATCTTGGCCGCGTCTTCGAGCGTCGTTTTGTTCGCCTCGACCGCTTTTTCGAAGTCCTTGGTCGAAGCCGCTATGAAATCCTTGTCGACCCACCCTTTCTCCGCAAGATAAGTGAGCCACGCGTTGAAAAGGGCGAGGTCGGTCCCGGAATTGATCGCCAAATGCATGACGCGGTCTTTGCCTGCTTCGATCTCGCAGGCATTGACAGTCACCGTTCGGCGCGGATCGACGAAAATGATCCGGGCCGGAGGATGCGCTTCGCTCGGGAATTCAGCCTTCTTCTTGTCGATCGAATTTCCGCGCAGATTCGGAATCCAGTGATTGAGGAAATAGTTGGTCTGGGTTTCGAGCGCGTTGGTGCCCACCGCGACGATTGTGTCCGCGAGTTCGGCGTCCTCATAACAATTGTTGAGTTCGCCGACGCCCATGTCGCGGGTCGCGTGGACCTCGGAGTTGTAGGCCGGGCGATTGTGGATGCGAATGTTCTTGATCTTCATCGCCTCGAAATAGAGCTTTCCAGTGCCCCAGGTGTTTTCGTAACCGCCGCCCGCGCCGCCGTGATCGAACGCGGAGACGAACAAGCCATCCTCGCCCTGGTCTGCGATCACCGCTGTCGTCACGCGAGCCACCAAGTCGAGCGCGTCGTCCCAGCTCGTCGGCTGCATCTGGCCGTATCGCCAGACCATCGGTTCCGTGAGGCGTTGTTGTTGCGTCGAACGAGCCTCGGAGAAGGATTCCTCGGCCATGCGCGCGCCGCGCACGGACGCGAGACCCGAATTCACGACGCATGCCGGGTCGGGTTTGATGACAATGTGCACGTCCTGCCCGTTCTGCTTGACGATGTTGTACATCGACGGCGAATACCAATTCGGCGTCATTGCGTCTTGCTGCTTGGACAAATCGACGCCCAACTTGTTTTGATTTGGCGCAGTGCCCCCTTGGGTATTCACGTCCCAAGTATAGGCTTTGTAGCCGCAGCCGACGATGCAGAATTGGCAGGTAACATTGAACTCTTTGGCGTCCGCCGGGATTATCGGCAGCCGATCGATCTGGCGCTTGAATGTCATGGCTCAGCCCCCCAACACGTTCGACAGCCGGCCGTACAGCAGTTCATCGACGCCGTCGGCGTGGATGTCGCCTTTGGCGTCGACGCGGAGCACGTATTGCGGCAGATTTTGCGTGGCCTGGCCCCAAATCTGCTGGCCTCCGTTCTCGCAGTCAAAACGTGAGTAATGGCCTGGGCAGTTCATCGACTTGTCGGAAGAATTGTAGGAAAGCGGGAAACCCTTGTGCGGGCAAACGGTGGTGAAGCCGACGATGTCCCCTTGCGGTCCTACCCCACCGGACACCTTTGCGCCGAGCTTGAGCAACACGCCGGGCGCGTTCGCGTCGGGGTACGAGACTTCCAACGGTGTGTTCGGCTTCAGATCGCTCACGTTCGCGAGGCGGTTCGAAGGATAGGCCACGCGGGCCAATGGAGCCGCGGCTTCGGCTTTCTGCGGTATGACAGTGGCGGCGGCCGCTCCCGCGGCGGCGACGCCGGCCCCAGACAAGAACCAACGACGGCCGATGTCGACTTTCCGATCGCACCTCTTCATGCGTTTCCCCGTTTGGTTTCATTTCCAATTCGAGGTGGATCGCAGAAAGCGTGCCAAGCGCGATTTTATAGATTGTCTTGGAATATCAATGGTAAAATTAGGCGTAAGTCTCGCTCCGCGTTCGGACTTCCGAACACGGAACGCCGGATGCGTCCGGAAATCCAAACGACTCGCGCGTGTCGCGCTCGCGCCCGCCGATCCGGCGACAACGAAACTCAGGACGCGTAACCCGGCCCAATGCCGAAGCGTCGCATCTTTTCCCACAATGTCGTTCTGGATATATTCAGACGCCTTGCGGCTTCCGACGTCTGGCCTTCGGTTTCTCTCAAGATATGTTCGATCTGTCGCTTCTCGGCCGCGTCTCGGACGGCGGAAAGCGGAAGGTCTTCTGCGACAGGTTCGATCGACGCATTCCGCAACTCGGGAAACAGGTCCGCCGGCATCAACCATGGGCCGGTCGCCAACGCGATGGCCCGTTCGACACGATTTCGAAGCTCGCGCGCGTTGCCGCGCCAGGGATGCGTCAGGGAGACCTGCTCGGCCAGCGAACTCACTCCCCTCAGCGCGCTGTCGGCCTGTTCCACAAATGACGCAAAAAAGCGAGACAACAGCCACGAAATGTCTTCCGGGCGGTCTCGCAAGGGCGGCACGTCCACCGTGACCGCATTGATTCGGTAAAGGAGGTCTTCGCGAAACCGTCCCAGCCGGATCATTTCGCTCAAGTTTGCGCTCGTCGCGCATACGACGCGAGCGTTCAGAGGAATGCTAGCTTCCCCGCCCACGCGATGGAACGCTCGCTCTTCGAGGACCCGCAGCAATTTTATCTGCAACGGGAGCGGCATGTCTCCGATCTCGTCGAGGAACAGCACGCCGCCGCGCGCGCGCTCGGCGTAGCCCAGATGCCGCTGGTGCGCGCCGGAAAATGCGCCCTTGTCGTGTCCGAAAACCTCGCTTTCCAGCAATTCGGCGGGAATGGCGGCGCAATTGACCGCCATGAACGGCCCCTTCGCCGCGGCCGAGATCCCATGAAGGAATCGCGCGCACACCTCCTTGCCGGAACCGGTTTCCCCCGTAATCAGAATGGGCATGGACCGCGTCGCCATGCGGCGAAGCAACGCCTCGATTCGTCGCATCTTTTCCGATGTGCCGAGCGCGCCTTCCGCGCCGGCGCGGGGTCGATGCGAAATTATCGCGCCCGCCTTCTGAAGCAGCGATTCGAGTTCGAACGGCTTCGTGAGATAATCGTGGGCTCCGGCGCGCATCAGCGAAACCGCCTGGTCGATCTGCCCATAGGCGGTCATGAAGATGAACGGCGGAGCCGCGGAGCGCGAATTCGCGACCCGGAACACCTCTTCTCCGTTCATGTCTCCCAATCGCATGTCGCAAAGGACGAGATCGGGCGAACACTCTCGAACGAATCGCAAGGCGTCGCTTCCCGTTCGCCACCAGGTCGCGCGCCATCCCTCCAACTCCAACCCGCGCTGGAGAGATTCCCCCATGATGGGATCGTCCTCGACGACCGCGATCCATCCCCGATCATCCGGCATGGACAATTTCCTCCGCAATCGCCGGCATCTCCCCATCCTTCGCCGCGGGTTCCTTTCTGAAAGGCCAGGCGACGCGGACAATGGTCCCCTGGGTCGCCATCGAAGCGACTTCGATCGAACCCCGTTCGCCGCCGACCAGACGCCGGACGATCCAAAGTCCGAGTCCGTCGCCGGGCAAGGTCGCCGCTTCCCCTTCGCCGATCAGGTACGCGGCGAGATCCGAGGGAAGGCCGGGGCCGGCGTCTCCAATTTCGACGACGAGCGCCTCGTTCTCGACCTTCGCCAGAAAATCGACCTTGCCGCCCGGCGGACTGGCGGCGCAGGCGTTGAGAAGCAGATTCAACGTCGCCTGTCTCACGCTCCCGACGGCCAAGGGCAACTTGTCGAAGACCTCGTTGCGCCATTCGAGAACGAGATTCTTCCGTGCAGCTTCGGGTTCGACGAGCATGCGCAGGTCGTCGATGTCCGCAGGAGCGAGGCCATAGCTGAAACCTTCTGGTCGATAGGTCACGATCGTCGATCGGACGACCTTGCGGATTTGCCAGAGGCCGCGGTGCAATAGATTCAGAGTGGAATCTCGCACGCTCGCGTCCGCGCCATGACGTCGCAACGTGTCGACAGCATTGAAGAGCCCCCCGAGCGGGTTGTTCACTTCATGCGCCATCGCGGAGGCCAATTTCCCGAGAACCGCCAACTTCTCTTGCGCCGCGAGACGGGCGGCCAGCGTCTCCCGCTCGTTCAGCGCCCGCGACATCGCGTTGAAACGATCAAAAAGCCGACGAAATTCCGCTGAGATCTTATGATGATCGCCCTCGGGTATAGGCTCCGCCCGACCCTCTCGGACGCGCTCGACGTAACGTGTGAGCGTCCCGAGCGGTCGCAGCATGCGTTGCAGGAAGGCATAGCCGATGGCGGCGAACGCCAGGGTCATCGCGCCGTTCACGAGAACGAGCGTCCAGAAAACGCGGCGGCGCACTTCGAGCAACGCGGCGATATCGATCTCCGCGAGAATTTTCCCGACCGAATGTCCTTCGACTTTCAAAGTTCTCGACAGCCAGGCGCGACCGCCCTCCTTGTCGAGGCCGAGGCCGTCGATGACCGGGAAATGAACCGATATCTGGGTTGGGATCGAGCTTCGAACGGGGAACCGAAGCGGCTCGGATGCCGCCAGGACCCTTTTGTCGGGCAGTTCGACGATCACGTATCTCGCCGCGACTCCGGTGTAATGCGTTCTGGCTCGATCGAGCGCGTCGAATGTCTCCCAGACGTCGCCTCGCATCACCGGCTGGGTCACGGCGGCGGAGATACCGTCGAGATAGGCGTTCGTCAGCGCGCGAAGGTTGTTTTCCTGGTCCGACGCCAAACGACTGAGTACGACTTGCGAGATCGTCGTGGCGATTCCGATCATGAGGCCCGCCGTGAGGAGAGGCACCTTCCAGGAAAGCGGCCAGCTTCGAACGCTCGCAATCAAAAACATCACGCTTGCGCCTTTACGACGAGCCATTTTTCGAGCGTGCCGCTGTAGAGATCCGGCGTTGCCGCAACGAAGCCGTCGAGTTTCAAAATGGCAAGAATCTTTTGGCCGAGCGCGTCCAGGCGCATATCGAGAAACGCCCTGGAGATCCCTTCGGCGATCTCGGTGTCTCGCGCGCTCTTCAGGCAAACGATGGGTGGGAAGCCAAGGCGCTCCGATCGATAGACGACTCGCGTCTTGGCGACGAGTTCAGGTTCCCGCTCGGTCATGACGTCCCAGACATAACCATCTATGCTGCCGCCGTCCGCCAGTCCCGACGCGATGGCTCGCACGACGTTTCGATGCCCGTAAGCGAAGAAGAATTCGCGAAAGAACGAGGCCGGCGTCTGGCGACGCACCGCGAGGAGATACCGTGTCACCAGGTAGCCCGAGGTGCTGTCCGGATCGGAGAACGCGTGGACCGAGCCGCCCAGCTCGTCGAACGATTGTGCGCGGCTATTTTCGTTGACCGCGATGTAAGTTTGGTAGAGGGGCTCCCCACGATAAAGCGGCGTCGCCAGCAATGCCAGTTGGTCTTCGTGCTGGACGTACGGGTCGTCACAAACCCAGGCGCCGTCGAGTTGTCCCGACAAGAGCAGCGCCGTGATCTCCTGATAGGTCCTGCGCCGCACAAGTTGCACCGGACGACCGATCTTGCCGCTCAGATATTGCCCGATCATCGACAACAATTCGATATCCGAATCGAGAAACAGCGGGTTGAGACCGAAACTGATGGGAGTTGCGTCCCCGGCGCGCGCGGGACGGGGGACGCCCGGCAACATCGAAGCCGCCAGGACGGCGAGCACGCCGCGACGGGAGGTCGTCAACACGGCCAGCTCGCGCGGTCGCATCCGCGCGACGCTTCATGAGCGACTTTACCGCGATCGTCGCCGTGCCCCGTTGTCCGGAAGTGACGACAGTCGACCGTTCGTGGTCGTGGATAGCGCGCGCGATGCCTCGATCGAAGGCCCAGCGGGATACGAGGGTGCGGAGCTTCGCCCCGGGAGCGCGAGAGTAGGCCTCGCGCAGCCTTGATTATGTTCCTTGAAGGCTCGCGAACGAGAGGGAAAACCCCATCGTCGAAATGAATCGTGCATGCGCCGCACGGATCGAAACCGCACTCCACGACCGCCGCTGCGCGGACGAGTTTTCGGCCAACAAGTCCAAGCAATCCTGCGCACCCGATGTAATCGCGCGCTGCCAACGAATCACGGCTGTGCAGAGTGGACATAATTCCCTCCACGACATCTTCGGCGCCGCCTTTTCGCGACGTTCTCTATTTGGAGGGGCGTGCTAGGCTCATGTAGCCTCGGAACTGACGCCCCCGCGGCCGATGCTAAGTCCAATTCGCGACCCGCGCAACAGGCGGGTAATGGGTCAGTTTGAATTTTGTCGTTGCACTAACGGATGGCGAAAGAACGCGTTGAGCAAGATCGGCATTCCGATCAGAGCGGGCAACATCCAAAAGGCGATCGGCGGCAATTCGCGCCAGAGGGGCAGGTTCGGCCCGTTATCAACGTAGAAGGCCGTTATCAGCAGGATGTAGGAAGCGCCCATGCCGGCCATATGGATGCGCGGCCAAGCCGGCCATAACCTTCGTCTCGCCGTTCGACCGACCGTCGCGGCCAAGAACGATAAAACTCCTAGAATAAACAGGTGATAGTCCTCATCCCATCGGGAGATCGCGAGCACACTCATCGTGGCGGCCACAACGGCAAGCGACCAATAGTAGACCGTTCCAGCCTGCGGGTGGCGTCCGTGCTGCTTTCGGCTGAGCATGGCACCAGCACCCGCGATCACGCAAGCCAGCCCCGCCGCCACATGCACCGCAATGAAAGCCAAAAAGAGCGGTGAATCGGATGGAAGTGGGATTCCCGCAATTGTGATCGGATTTCCGATCACGCGGCCTTTCTCCAATATGGGCCGCGCTTGGTAGGCAGCAGCTTCATCTCTTTGGCCTCGACCAGCGCGACGATGTCGGCGACTTTCCAAGGCTGATCGGTGACGCCGGCTTAGATCGCGGGCGTGACGCGAAGCATTGTGTGAATTCTACAAAATTGTAGAACATCGCGAATAGTGCCACACTGTACGCGCGGTTCTCAAACTTCTTCGAAAACCCGTTCGTCAACCGAAGCGACGATTTTGCATTCTAACAGTTAAATTGGCGGTACGACATGCGGAACTTGCGAGACCGCCGGACCGGGTCGCGCGGGCGTGATTTGTCATCAGAGGCATTTCGGTTAGCCTCCGAACTTCAAATGGACGTATTACGAACAGGCGCGGCGAACTCGGACGCCATGCTGATGTCGCTACTACGGGTCGAGCGAGGTCGCGGGCATGCTGACAAGCAGAAGCCGTCTCATCGCCGCGTCCGCGCAAACGATCCGGTGAGTTGCGCGACGATGAACGTGTTAGCACGTCCGGAGCGGCGATCCGGGACCCTTTCGCGCGCGGGATTGTCTCCCGTGTAAGGCCGTACGCGGCGGCGGGGGTCCAAAGGGCGAACTCATGCGAACGGGGCGGACGATTTTGGCCGGTGGCAACGCAGCATTAGAAACAAGCCGGAAACAAGAACCACATTGCAGCCGGCAGTCGCCAGAAACACCGCCAGAGCCCCATTCGGGCCACCCGCCTCAAGAAGGATGGCGCCGATCGACGGTGCCGCCGCCTGCGCGATGAGGCTCGGCATGGCGATGCGGCCCATGATGATGGGGTAACGATCCGGCCCGAAAATCGCGAGCGGCAACGTTCCCCTCGCGATGCTCTCCAGGCCGATGCCGGCGCCGTACAGAACGAGCGCGAGCGTGACCACGGGCCCGCCAACCCACATCGCCGCGAGGCCCGCCGTAACCAGGGAGGTAGCGGCGAGCTTCGTCCAGATAGCATGATGATAGCGCGCGATCGCCATCTCGATCGCCCTGGCGGTCACCTGCGACGGGCCAACGAGGGCGCCGAGGGACACGGCCGCGGCGAGGGCAATTCCCTTGGCCTGCAACACCGTCAGCAAATGCACCGACATAACCGTCGAGACCACCGACGCCAGCGTAATGGTGGTGGCGAGCAGGAAAAACATACCCCGACCGGACGTTTCGGGTCGGGGCGGAGCGTTCGCTGGCATACCTGTCTTCGCCGGCTGATGTGCCGGCCGACGAGATTCGCGCGGCAGAACGAACAGATAAATCGGCAGCGCGACGACGACCTGAAGGCCCGCATACGCGAGACAGGCTCCCCGCCATCCGAAATGCGCTTCCAGGAACGCGGACAGCGGCCAGCAGACCGTGCTCGCGAAGCCGCCGAACAGCGTCAGCGTGGTGATCGCCGAGCGCCCGCTCTCGCCGTAAAGGCGACCGAGCGTCGCAAAGGCGGGATCGTAGAGGCCCGCGCCCATGCCGAGCCCGACGATGAGCCAGGCCATCAGAAAGGCCGGCAATGAGTGAGACAGGGCTAGGGCCAGGAGGCCGGCCGAGAGGAGCCCGGCGCTTACGGCCAACACCGGACGACCGCCGCGTAGCGCGATGGCGTGGCCGACCCACGGGGAAATAAGGCCAGCCGTCAGCAGCCCTAGCGACAGGCCACCCACCACCCAGGCCAACGACCAACCGGTATCGGCGACGATCGGCGCGGCGAGCACGGCCGGTAGATAGTAGCTCGTCCCCCAGGCGAAGATTTGGGTGACTCCGAGCGCCGAGATGATGACAGCGCGGCTCGGGGTTCTTACAGTCTCGATGACATCGCCGTCACCACTGTTCACGCCGCTGGGCGACATCCGCAGCCGGCCTTTCCCTCGTCCTTCGCCAGGGCGTCGGCGACGCAGCACGCGTCGACTTTGGCCGGTGCCGGGCCGCCGCAACAACCGGCGGTTTCGTTCGCTGTAACGACGCGACGCGTGGTGCAGACGCCAGTTTCCGGCAGCACCAGCCGAACATCGTCCGCCGCCTCCACGTCGCCGGCGATCGCGGCGGCGACGGAGCGGACCTGTTCATAGCCGGTCAGCAGCAGGAACGTCGGCGCTCGGCCATAGCTCTTGATGCCGACCGTGTAGAAGCCGGGCTCGGGATGCGCCAGCTCGCGATGACCGTGCGGTGGCACCGAGCCGCAGGAGTGCAGGTTCGGATCGATCAGCGGGCCCAGAGCCTTGGCGCTTTCGAGCCACGGATCGAGATCGAGCCGCAACTCGCGCGTCAGAGACAGGTCCGGACGCTGCCCTGTTGCGGCGATTATCCGGTCGACAGGTCCGATCCGGCGCAATCCATCGGTCGTCTCGCCCTCGACGATGATCCTGTTGTTCTCGCGGCGTAGCGCCGCGATGGCGAATCCCGTCAGCAGCGTCACACGTCCGCTATCCACAAGGTCCCTAACGTTTGCGCCGAGTTCGCCGCGCGCGGGCAACTGGTCGGCATCACCGCCGCTAAAGATGCGCGCGAGATCCGCGCTGCGCGTTGCCCAAAGAAGCGAAGCGCGCGAATCGTTTTCCGCGAGTTGCGCAAGTTCGAGCAACGCATTGCCGGCCGAGTGGCCTGACCCGACGACAAGTGTCTTTTCGCCCGCATAGAGGTCGCGATCGCGCCCTAGGATATCGGGAATGCCATATGCGATCCGATCGCAAAACTCCGCTTCGCCAATTGCTGGCAAGCCGCTCGCCCCGAGCGGATTCGGCGTCGACCAGGTGCCGGAGGCATCGATGACCGCACGCGCCAGATCGCGGCGGACTCCCTCTCGCGATTGGACCACCAGGACGAAGGGACGCCCTTCACGCGCGCGACTGACGACTTTATCGACGCCACGACGCGAGATCGCCATGACGCGGGCATCGGTTTCAATGACGGCCGCCATCTCGGGCGTTTGCGCCAGCGGTTCGAGATAGTCGCTGACTAGTTCCGCCCCCGTCGGAAAAGCGCCGGCCACCGGCGAACGCCAGCCCTGCCGTTCGAGGAGCGCGGTCGCCGTCGCCTCGATGCAGTAGCGCCAGGGCGTGAAGACGCGGACATGGCCCCAGTCGCGCAAGTTCGCGCCGATCGCCGGGCGGGCTTCGTACAGCCTCACCGCCACGCCGCGCGCGACGAGATGCGCGGCCGCGGCCAGACCGACAGGACCGCCGCCGATGACCGCGACGGGAAGAGTATCGAGAACAGGCATTTTCATGTTCTATCCTTCCAGCATTATGGAAATTGATGGCAAAAAGAGAGAGGCCTTACGCGGCGACTTCCCCTTCAGCGGGCGCGCATTTGGCGTCGACGCAGCACTCGGCGACCAGGAATCCGACGAGGCCGTCCATGGCGGGATAGTTGGCGCGGCAGATCAGCGTCGTCACCTGCCGCTCCTGTGTGACGAGCCCGGTCAGGATCAGCCGATGCAGATGGTGGGAAAGCGTCGAGGCGGCGATTCCAAGCTTCTCCTGCAAGCGGCCGACCGGCAACCCCGCATCGCCTGCGCGGACGAGCGCTCGATAGACCCGGAGCCGGGTTGGATTTCCCAGCGCTTCGAGCTGCTTTGCCGCTTGTTCGATTTTCATAGAAATAGGGATAACTTGTGATGTGTCGGGCGTCAACAGATATTTCCGCAATTCTCGAAATAATCAGATGACAGCCAGCTTCACCCGCGCTTCGAGCTCGTCGGCTGCCTCACGGCGTTCACTGTAGCGATCCGTCAGATAATCCGACCGATCGCGCGTCAGCAGCGTGAATTTCACCAATTCCTCCATTACGTCGACGACGCGTTCATAATAGGCCGACGGCTTCATGCGGCCGGCGTCGTCGAATTGCTCATAGGCTTTGGCGACGGAGGATTGGTTCGGGATCGTCAGCATGCGCATCCAGCGCCCGAGCACGCGAAGCTGATTCACTGCGTTGAACGATTGAGAGCCGCCGCTCACCTGCATCACAGCGAGCGTCTTGCCCTGGGTCGGACGAACCGCGCCGATCGCCAGTGGAATCCAGTCTATCTGCGCCTTCATGATGCCGGTCATCGCCCCGTGACGTTCGGGGCTGATCCACACCTGCCCTTCCGACCAGGCCGAGAGTCCACGCAACTCGGCGACCTTCGGATGATCGGCCGGCGCGCCGTCGGGCAGGGGCAATCCGCGCGGATCGAACACGCGCGTCTCCGCGCCGAGGTATTGAAGGAGTCGCTCGGCTTCGAGCGTTAGGAAGCGGCTGAAGGAACGTTCGCGCAGCGAACCATACAGGAGAAGGACGCGGGGCGGATGCGTCACCCGATCGCGCGGTTCGAGGCGCCGCATGTCGGGCGACGTCAGCAGCGCGTCGGCCAGGTTCGGCAAGTCGTTCACGCCGCGCGTTCCGCGGCAAGGACGGGAGCGCCGGTCGTGGCGGCGCTGAAAAACCAACGCATGACCCCGAGCCCGGTCAGCGCACCGAGCAGTTGCGCGACGATGAACATCGGCACGTCGCCAGGCGCGATGCCTGCGAAGCTGTCGGTCAGCGCGCGCGCGATCGTGACGGCCGGATTTGCGAACGACGTGGACGCCGTGAACCAATAGGCCGCTGTGATGTAGAGCCCGACAGCGACCGGAATCGCCTCGCGCTTGAAGCGAGACACGGCCAGAATGGTGACGATCAGGCCGAAGGTCGCGACAAACTCCGCGAACCACTGCGCCGGGCCGGTGCGCGCCTTGACGGCGAGTTCGAACAGCGGCAGCTCGAACATTGCGTGCGCGACGAGGGTGCCGACGCAGCCGCCGACAATTTGCGCGCCAGCATAGGGTAGGAATTCCCGCCACGGATGTTCCTTGCGCAGTCCCATCACCAGCGACACCGCCGGATTGAAATGCGCGCCCGAGATCGGCCCGAGCGCCAGGATCAGCACGACCAGAATCGCGCCCGTCGGCAGGGTGTTGCCGAGCAGGGCGAGGGCGACGTTTCCGCCCGCGAGCTTTTCGCCCATGATTCCGGAGCCGACCACCGTAGCCACCAGCAGCCCCGTGCCGAGGCATTCGGCCGCGACGCGTTTGGTCAGGGAAAAGGTCACGCTGTCGCCACGCGTCGGCCGTGATCGTCGACCACGCGCTCCCCATCCTCCTTGATGAACTGTCCGCGTTGCGGAGGCAGAAGGTCGAGGACCTGTTCGGAAGGGCGGCACAAACGCACGCCTTTGGGCGTTACGACGATCGGTCGGTTGATCAGGATCGGATGGGCGCCGATCGCATCGAGCAGCGCGTCGTCGGAAAGGGACGGATCGGCGAGGCCGAGATCGTGATAAGGCGTGCCCTTTTCGCGCAGAATCTGCCGTACCGTCAGGCCCGCGCGCTTCAGCAGTTGCGTCAGCAGCAGACGCGTCGGGGGACATTTGAGATATTCGATAGTGTGCGGCTCGACGCCCGCGTTGCGGATCATCGCGAGCGTGTTGCGCGAGGTTTCGCAGGCGGGATTGTGGTAGATGATGACGTCCATCATGCGACCTCCGGTCGGGGCTTCGTCGCTCCTTCGAGCGTTCCGATCTCCCGCAACTTGGCGGTCAGCGACAACCGATCGAGGCCTTTGATCGGGAGGTTCGTGAAGACGGAAATCCGATTCTTGAGGTAGCGCGCCGCCAGTACGAACGCGGCTTCTTTTTGAATATTGGTTCCCTCGACAATTGCCGGATCTTCGATGCCCCAATGCGCCGTCATCGGCTGTCCCGGCCACACCGGGCAGACTTCCCCCGCTGCGCTGTCGCAGACCGTGAACACGAAATCCAATGCCGGAGCGCCGGGCGCCGCGAACTCGTTCCAGTCCTTCGAGCGTAGGCCCTCGGTCGGATAGTTGAGGCTTTCAAGCACCTTGAGGGCGAACGAATTGACGGCCCCCTTGGGGTGGCTTCCCGCCGAGAAAGCGAGAAAGCGCCCCGCCCCATCCTTTTGCAGGATGGATTCCGCGAGAATCGAACGGGCGCTATTGCCGGTGCAGAGAAACAGAACGTTGAACACTCGGTCAGCCATCAGCTACCTCCGCGGGCGCGCAGCAAGGGGTGAGATCGGCGATAAGCGGGGCGCACAGTTCCGCGCGGCCGCCGCAACAATCCTTGAGCAAAAACAGCGCGATTTGGCGAAACCGGTCGAGGTTCGCACGATAGATGATCGAACGGCTGTGCCGCTCGCCGATGATCAGCTTCGCGCGCGCGAGAATGGCGAGATGCGCCGACATCGTGTTCTGAGGAACCTCGACAAGCCGCGCCAATTCGCCGGCCCGGACGCCCTCGGGTTCCCGTGCGACGAGCCGTCGGAAAGTTTCGAGCCGGGTCGATTGAGCGAGAGCCGCCAAGGCGGCAATGACTTCCGTATCATCCATAAATCCAAGATATCAGATTTACGGATGTATGCAAGACTCCCGACGCGGCTGGATTGTAAAAAGAGCGTCGGAGTACAAAACACTGGGTTCTAACGCTTACTGGAGCTGTATTGATCGATGGCATGTTTGACAATACCAAACAGTAGCACCGCAATTCCACCTGCGACGAGAGCGGTGAGCCCCTGGAGGACTATCTGTTCACCAAATCTGGGTTCATTCAGAGTATCGGCCCCTGTGACCATCGTGACAGCAAGCGTTTGAAAAAAATAACCGCTCAATCCTCCCC
>JBAQGU010000037.1:0-5551 GCA_049287975.1 Roseiarcus sp. | reverse complement strand
GGGCAAGGGGATGCTTTCGGCGCGCAAGGTCGGCGCGGTCGGCGGAGCAGGCTCGGCGATGTCGAAGCTGGCGCCCGAGGCCGAGACGACGGCGGCGAGTTCCTTCAATGCCTTGATCTGATCGGAGACGACGCGGCGCATGGCGTTCGCCGCATCCTGGGTCTCCTGGGGCAGTTCGAGCACGCCCTTCCGCATTTCGTGACGGGCGCCATCGAGTTCGCGCTGCATCTCGTTCGCCATTCCCTTCACCTCGGCGACGGACTGGCGAAACTTCTCGGCCGCCTGATCCATGATCTGGGCAAGCTGCGCGTTGGCCTGATCGTAGGCGGACTGCAACGCTTGCGCGGTTCGGTCCCGCTCGCGGCCGGCGTTCTCGCGGATCATTTCGAATTGGCCGGCGACGGTCGAGGCGGTCCCCTTCGTCGACGCGGCGAGAGCCGCGCTGATATCCTGCGCGCGCGCCTGGGCCTTGGTGAAACTTTCTTCGACCGAGCTCGCGAAACTGCCCAACAACTCGTCGAGTTCACGGCTCTTCGAGCCGATGCTGGCGAACAGATTCTCCAGGTTGGTCTGGCGGTGTTGCAGCGCCAAGTCGATCGTCTGCTGTTTGGCGGTCAGTTCCCGCGCGACCTCCGCCAGCGCGGCGGTGTGGGCGGCCATGCGTTCGACCATCGCGCCGGAATCGTTTCGGGTCGTCGTCGAGAGCCGGTCGAGCTCGCTCACTTGCGAGGCGATAGTCCCGAGCGACTGCTGCAGGCTTTGCACCTTGTCCCCGAGGTCGCCCTGAATATCGCCGAGCTTCGAACTGGCGGACCCGACGATGCGGTCCAGCGCCGTTCCGGTCTGGCTGAGCCGCTCCAGCACGAGCGAAAGCTCCTGTCGCAGACGGTCGCCGGTGGAGGCGAGCGAAGTGACCGAGGATTCCGAGCCTTTCTCCATCGCCTCGCGCAGCGCGCCGCTCGACGCCTCCAATTCCTGCGTCAGACGCGCCACCAGTCCTCCGAGGGCCTCTGACGACCGGTCGGCGATGGAGTCGGCCGCCGAGCCCAACGTGTAGGTCGATTTATCGAGCTCTTTCGTGAGGCGCGCCAGCAGGCCGCCGATGACTTCCGTGGATTGGCTGGTGGCCGATTCTGTCGCCCCACGCAGCGTTTCGGTCGATTTTTCGAGCTCGCTGGTCAAACGTTCGAGCAGGCCGCCGACGGTTTCCGAAGACTGGCGGGTGGCCGATTCCGTCGCCGCGCGCAACGCCTGGGTCGAATCTTCGAGTTCGCGGGTCAGGCGGGCGATCAGACCGCCGATCGCCTCCGACGATTGGTTCGTTGTCGCTTCGGCGACGGTCCGCAACGTGGAGGCCGACTTTTCCGTTTCTTGGCTGAGGAGCGCGATGAGACCGCGGATCGCCTCCGACGACTGGTGGGCCGCCGAGTAGGCGACGGACTGCAGGGTGGAGGTCGATTTTTCGGTTTCCTGGGTCAAGCGGGCGACGAGGCCGCCGATCGCCTCGGAGGACTGGCCCGTCGCCGACTCGGCAGCCGCGCGTAGAGTCGACGTCGAGTCTTCGAGTTCGCGCGACAAGCGGGTGATGAGCGCGCCGATCGTTTCGGAGGACTTTTCCGCAGCGGAATCGGCGACCGATTGCAACATGTAAGTCGATCTTTCGGCCTCCTGAGTCAGGCGGCCGAGAAGTCCCCGGATGGCGTCGTAGGATTGGTTCGCGGTGGTTTCGGTGGCGCCCCTCAGCGCGACGGTGGACTTTTCGAGTTCCTCCGTGAGGTGGGCGATGAGCGCGCCGATCGCCTCGGACGAGTCGTTTGCCGCAGCGCCCGCGACCGCTTGGAACGTGGACCTCGATTTTTCGGTTTCATCGATCAGTCGCGCGATGAGAGCGCCGATCGCCTCGGCCGACTTGCTCGCGGCGGAGTCGGCGACCGATTGCAATGCGGAAGTCGAATTTTCGGCTTGCTGGGTCAGGCGCACGAGGAGGTCGCCAATCGCGACGGCGGACTGGTTCACGCTCGAATCGGCGACCGCCTGCAACGTGGAGGCGGATTTTTCGGTCTCCTCGGTGAGCCGCGCGAGCAGCCCGCCGATCGCTTGGGAAGACTGACTCCCGGCCGCATCGGCCGCCGTCCGCAACGCGGCCGTCGAGGTTTCGACTTCTTGATTTATCTGGCCGGTCAGCGCGCCGAGCGAGCGAACCGACTCGGAGGCGCCGGAGCTGACGGCGGCCAGCAGATCGTCGCCGCGCCGCGTCAGCAATGCGATGAGAGCGGATACCCGTTGCTCGAAGGATTTCTCCGCCCGAGTTCCCATTCCCGCGATCGAATCGGAAATTTCGGCCCCGCGCTCGACCAGGTTGGCGACGAATTCAGCGCCTTGGCCTTCGAGCAGCTTGCGCAGTCCGTCGATCTGGCCGAAAACCGCCTGGGCCAGATCGCCGCCGCGCGCGGCCAGCGTCGCCTCGATCCCGGCGATCGCCGCCGCGACGTCGTGACTGAACCTGTCCGCCTGCGCGGCCAGTCTCGAATTGATCTCCTCGGCGACGCCTTCGAGGGCGGTCCGCATCGTCTGGCTGTTCGTGTTGACGAGTCGATCGAGCGTTTCGGCGTGACCCGCCATGGTCCTGGAGAGTTCAGCGCCGCCAGCCTCGAGCGCCCCTGTGCCGGCGGCGAGCGAATTCTGCACCGCCTCGCCGTGCACGCCGACGAGTCGATCGAGTGTTTCGGCGTGCGCCGCCAAGGTCCTGGCGAGTTCGGCGCCGCCGGCCTCGAGCACGCCCGTGCCGGTGGCGAGCGAATTCTGCACGGCCTCGCCATGCACGCCGACGAGTCGATCGAGCGTTTCGGCGTGCGCCGCCAAGGTCCTGGCGAGTTCGGCGCCGCTGGCTTCGAGCGCGCCCGTGCTTGTGGCGAGCGAGTCCTGCACGGCCTGGCTGTGCTCGCCGACCAGTCGATCGAGCGTTTCGGTGTGCGCCGCCAGGGTTCTGGCGAGTTCGGCGCCGCTGGCTTCGAGCCCCCCCGTGCCGGCGGCGAGCGAATTCTGCACGGCTTGGCTGTGCATGCCGACGAGTCGATCCAGCGTTTCGGCGTGCGCCGCCAAGGTCTCGGCGAGTTCGGCGCCGCGAGCCTCGAGCGCTCCCGCGCCTGTGGCGAGCGAATTCTGCACGGTCTGGTTGTGCATGCCGACGAGTCGATCAAGTGTTTCGGCGTGCGCCGTCAAGGTCCTGGCGAGTTCGGCGCCGCGGGCATCCAGAGCCTCCGTGCCTGTGGCGAGCGAATTCTGCACGGCCTGGTTGTGTACGCCGACGAGTCGATCGAGCGTTTCGGCGTGGGCCGTCAAGGTCCTGGCGAGTTCGGCGCCGCGGGCGTCGAGAGCCTCCGTGCCGCTGGCGAGCGAATTCCGCACGGCTTGGCCGTGGGCGCCGACGAGCGCGTCGAGCGTCATCGAATGCTCCGCCATCGTCTTGGCGAGTTCGGCGCCGCCGGCGTCGAGGCGGCCGGCGAGACCCTGCAACGGCGAAACGACTTCCGTCTGCAACCGGTTCGCGCTGCCGTCGAGGGCGGTGGTCATCCCGTCCAGGCCGCTCGTCAACGTCGCGCTGATGCTGCCGGCCAGATCGGAGAGGGCATCGGTGATCGCCGCCGCGCGCGACTGAAGCGCCAGCGCCACCTCCGACGACTTGGACTCTATCCCTTGCGTGATCTCGCGCCCGCCGTCGCTCAAGGCGCGGGCGGCCTCCAGGGTATGCTTGGCGAGCCCTTCGGTGAGCGCCCTGCCGCGCGCCGCCAAGCTTTGATCGATGCGCTGGGCGAGCATCTCGAGCGACGCGCCGATTTCCCGCAGGCGGTCGCTCGCGCGCGCATCGGTCGCATCGAGGCTGGAAGCGATGAGCGTCGCGAGTTCGTGATTGCGCGCCGCGAGCTTTTCGTCCAGCGCGCCGCCGCGGACGACGACGGTGTCTTCGATCGCCGCGAGCTTGCCCTCGATCAGGCTCGCCAGCGCCTTGCTCTCGGTATCGATCCGAGCGACGGTGTCCCGGCTGCCCTGGACGACGGAAGTCTCGAACATCGCCAGTCCGCTCTGCATCGCAGAATGGACGACCTGCACATGGGAGCTGAGCGCCAGATCGATCGCGGCATGATGCCCCACCGAGGCGTTTTCGAAGCCGTCTAGGTGCCGACGCGTGGTCTCGTCGATCCGTCCGTGATGTTCGGCCAGCCGCTGGTCGAGATCGCCGCTCCGGTTGGACATGACCGCTTCGATCGCTTCGACATGGCTGGCGATGCGGTCGCCGAGGGCGCCCGTATGAAGGCCGATCCGTTCGACGACGGAGTCGCCGCCGTCGCCGACGAGCCCCTCCAGGGTCTGCAAGTGCAGTCCCAGCTGTTCCGTCTTTTCGGACAAGGCGCCCACGAGGGCGCCGCCGCGCGAGCCCAACGCGTCTTCGAACGCGGTCAGCCGCGAAGTCAGGGTCTCATGTATGCTCTCGCCGCTGACCGAAATCGCGGCAACCGCCCCGCCTGCGGTCGCATTGAACCTTTCCGCGGTGTAGTCGGTCAGTTCCGTCCAATGCGCGAGCGCTTCGCGCGCGCTTACGTCGAAGCTTTCCCGGGTCGCGCCCCCGTGGGCGTCGATCGCGTCGACAGTGCGCTTGGTCGCGGCATCGATCTGGCCGCTGAGCATGCCGGCGCACTCGTCGAGCGTGGCGCGCAATTCCGTCTGCCGCGTCGCGAAATGCTCGGACCACTGGTTGTTGGCGGCATCGAAGGTCGCGCGCGCGTCTTGTGCGCGCTCGGCGATTTGCGAGGACAGTCGCTCGGCGGAGTCGCCGATGGCGTCCTCGAGGGACTGACCGCGCACGACGACGGCTTCGTGCAGCCGATCGGCCACTTCGTTCAGACCCGTCACCAGGTTTTCGGCGCGCTCGCCGAATGTTTCCGAGAGCGCGCCGCGGGTCGCCTCGATGCGGTCGAGCAAGCTTTGGCTGCGTTCGCCGAATTGGTGAGCGATGGATTGGCTGGTCTCCGCGAGCTGGCTGGCAACGGTCTCGCCACGGGTCCGGATCGCCTGCGCAGCCTGCGCGCTGCCCGAGTCGAAACGTTCGAGCAGGCCCTGGCTGTGTTCGGTGAAGTCGCGCGCGAGGGCCTCGCTGGCCTCAAACAAGCGGGTCGAGACGGTTTCGCCCTGAAATTGGATGGCTTCGACCGCTTGGGCGCCGCTGGAGTCGAGACGCTCGAGCAGGCTCTGGCCGCGATGGCCAAAATCCTCGGCGAGCGCGCCGCTGCTCTCGGCCAGCCGCGTCGAGACCGCATCGCCATGGAGACGAATGGCCTCCACCGCCTGCGCGCCGCTCGCATCGAGGCGCTCGACCAGGCTCTCCCCGCGCCGGCCAAAATCGTCGGCGAGCGCGCCGCTGGTCTCGGCCAGCCGCGTCGAGACCGCATCGCCATGGAGAAGAATGGCCTCCACCGCCTGCGCGCCGCTCGCGCCGAGCCGCTCGAGCAGGCTCTGGCCGCGATGGCCAAAATCCTCGGCGAGCGCGCCGCTG
>JBAQGU010000036.1:0-5146 GCA_049287975.1 Roseiarcus sp. | reverse complement strand
GCAGCGGCAGCGCCTCGGCGTTGCCCTCGACGAAGCGCACGCGTCCCCGCCTGCGCCGCTTCGCGCGCTCCTCGCCGACGCGCAGCATTTCGGGGTTGACGTCGACGACCGTCACCTCGACGCCTTCCCCCGCCGCCGCGACGCGAAAGGCGACGTCGCCGGTGCCGCCCGCGACGTCGAGATGATTGAACGAGCGGCGCCGCGGCGGGCGCAGCTTGGCGACGAGAAGGTCCTTCCAGACGCGGTGCAGGCCCAGCGACATCAAATCGTTCATCAGGTCATAGCGGCCGGCGACTTTATGAAAGACATTGTCGACCAACCCCTGCTTGGCGTCGATTCGGACTTTGCGAGAGCCGAAATGGGTTTGATGGGTTTCGCTGGACATGAGGCTCTCCATGGGGCGCCAGCGTTCATAGCCCTCGCGCGGTCGGCAGGCCAGTTCCGTTCGATGCGACGAGCGCGGGAGCGGACCTTCCGAGGGCCGGCTTAAATTGCTAGTCAGCGCTTCGGGGAGCGCGCCCGCGCCGCGCGGCGAAGGAGCATGCGATGAAGCCTGTCGTGATCATCTTGCTGGGGGCGGTCGCGGTGGCCGCCTCGGTCGGCGCCGCCGCCGCTGAGAACGCCGCAGCCGGCGAGCAGGTCTTCAACAAATGCAAGGCCTGCCACCAGGTCGGGGAGGGCGCCCGCAACAAAGTCGGGCCCGTCCTGAACGGAATCGTCGGCCGAAAGGCGGGAACTTATCCCGATTACAGCTATTCCGCCGCGAACAAGGATTCGGACCTCACTTGGGATGAAGCCACGCTCGCGGTCTACCTGAAGAACCCGAAGGGCCTGGTGCACGGCACGAAGAAGTCATTCCCGGGGTTGAAGAGCGACGAGGACATCGCCAACGTGATTGCCTACCTCGAGCAATTCGGACCAGACGGGAAGAAGAGGTGAGCTCGCTGGGGCGGTGGACGGTTGGACCATCGGTGCGCGGCGGAGCCGCCGAGAGACCGGTTCGAGCCTTCCGATCAGGCAAGCGATTATTTCCACGTTTCGGGCCTTTTCAAGGGCTTGCGCGGAGGAAAATTTCCCTCGCCTCCCCTCAGGGTCCGCGTCGGCCGACGCGCCCCGCGGGGCCCGCTTCACCCGAGAGCCCGGCTTCGCCCAGCCGTACGTATCTAACCTATCTTGGCCGCTAAACGTCGTCAGCACGCCCCGTAGACGGCGATTTCATTGACGCCGCGAAGCCGGCTTGACACTGCTGGCGGCCTCGCGTCTCACACCCCTGATCGTCCATGCCTCGCACCGCACTTCGTGACGTATTTACCCCTTATTTCCGATATCGGCACGCCAAGCTCATCCACGCGACGCGGGTCGGGTTTAGCGTCCTGGCGTCTATCCTGCTTACGGTGGCGATCGGTTTGCCGCACAGCGAATGGACTTCGATCACCGTATTGATTGTCATCGGCGGTCTGCAACACCAGGGCAATATCCGCCAAAGGGCTGTCGAACGCAGTTTTGGCACTCTGATTGGCGCCGCTGCGGGCCTGGTCCTCATTGTGCAGCAACATTACTTTGATCTTTCGATGGCGACCTATCTGATGATTGCTGCCGCGTGCGGGTTCTGCGGCTACCATGCCATCGGCAGAGGCGGGTACATTGCGCTGCTGTCGGCGATCACAATAATTATCGTCGCCGGCCATGGCGACCATTCGCTGGCCGACGGTCTTTGGCGCACTGTCAACGTCCTGATAGGCATCGGCATCGCGGTAGTATTCTCCTTCGTCATTCCTCTGTATGCGACCTGGGCTTGGAGATACAAGCTTGCTGAAGCCGTGCGAGGTTGCGCTGTGCTGCACGCCGGAATTGCCCACGGCGCTGCCATCAGCAGCGATGAAGATTTGAAGGCGAGTGCGACGCAAAGCGAGCTGCTCGTTCAACTTCGATCCTTGATGCCTTGGGTATCGAGAGAAACGAGCATCGAGCCCGAAAAGATGGAAGATATTCAGCGAAGCGTCCGGCTCTGCATCAGTATATTGGATTTGATGGCCGGCACGCGGCGGCGGATCAGCAACGGAGATGGCGCTACACTCGCTTGTCCTTCGCTGGTCCGTGAAAATCGCCACATTGCCGTTATGTTGCTCGGGATGGCTCGCGCCTTGAAGCTTGGCAAAGTCAGTTGGCTTCAGGAGAAAGAGGCCGCTCCGCACGCCCGTTTTGAGATTGTTGGCGCACCGTCCTTGAATGGTTACATTACGCTGACTTCGCAGTTCACTGCCGAAATTCATCACCTCCGACAACTCCTATCCGCGACAGCGAACCTGTGGAATATTTAGGCGACGCCTCAGGCACGAAGCTGTGCTGATCCGGTCTGACTGCGAACAGTCGGTCGCGGGAACGTCCGTTATCGACATGATCGCCGGCGAACGCCGAACCATGTCGGAAGGAGCCATCCGGCGCGGTGCGTATGTCTTGATTTACGGAACGCCCTGCGAGTGCGCTTCAGGGTCGAATCCCATGTCGGGGTGGACAATATTGGCTCGGCCCTTCTATAGTTGCGCCGCGGCGCCGTGAGGAAATCGAGCAGCGCGGTAATTGTGGAGCTCCGAGGCGTCGCCCTCGTCAATTCCCACATCGCTGAGTACGACGCCAGACCGCTTTCACTTCGCCGCGCTCGACATGCCGCTTCACGACGGCATCGCGAAAAATGCTGCGTCGATACGCGCGCGGCGACAAAGGGAGGAAAGCATGACCGACATCACCAAACGCGACGTTTTGAAGGCTGGGGCGATCGCCGCCGGCGCGGCGATGCTGCCGGACGGCATGGCCCGGGCGGCAGAGACGTGGAGCGGGCCGGCGCCCGAACCCGGCGCCCAGCTCAGAGTGCTGCGCTGGAAGCAATTCGTTCAGTCGGAGTACGACAGCTTCATGGTCAATACGAGGAAGTTCGTCGAGCAGACCGGCATCAAGGTGCGGGTCGACGCCGAGAGTTGGGACGACATCCGACCCAAGGCTGCGGTCGCCGCCAATGTCGGCGCCGGCCCCGACATCATCATGGGCACCAACGACGACCCGTTCAAGTTCCCCGACAAGCTTCTCGACCTGACCGACGTGGCCGAATATCTCGGGAACAAATACGGCGGCTGGTACCCTGTCACGCGAAGATACGGAATGCGCGGCGACCGCTGGATCGCGCTGCCACAAGGCAGCCCCGGAGGCACTCAAAACTACCGTATCAGCGCCATGCATGCCGCCGGCTTCGACGAGTTCCCCAAGGATACCGCCGGCTTTCTGAAACTTTGCCAGGGGTTGAAAAGGGTGGGCAAGCCCCCGGGCTTCTCGCTCGGCCATGCCACCGGCGACGCCAACGGCTGGACGCATTGGTGCATGTGGGCGCACGGCGGCAAGATGGTCGACGACAACAACAACGTCGTGGTCAACTCGCCGGAGACGGTGGCTGCCCTTGAATACGCCAAGCAATTATACGAGACCTTCATCGATGGCGTTCTGTCATGGCTCGATCCGAGCAACAACAAGGCGTTTCTCGCAGATCAAATCGGCCTCACGGCGAACGGCATCTCGATCTATACTGTCGCCAAGAATTCGCCCGAGCCGGCGCTGAGGGCGATCGCCGCCGACATGGATCACGCCAACGCGCCGATCGGTCCAGTGGGGCGCGCGACCGAGCTTCAGCTCGTGCTCAATACCTATGCCTACAAATACACGAAGTATCCGAACGCCGTGAAGGCATATCTCCGTTTCATGTGGGAGAAAGAGCAAGTCGACCCTTGGGAGATGGCGTCGAACGGCTATGTGGCCGCGCCCCTGCCGATCTTGAACGACAATCCGGTATGGACCAACGATCCGAAGGTCACGCCGTTTCGCGACGTGCTGAAATATGCCCTCGACGACGGCTATTCAGGGGCGCTCGGCTACGCCTCCGCCGCGGTGATCGGTGATTTCGTGGTTGTCGACATGTTCGGCGAGGCCTGCACGGGCAACCAGACCCCCAAGGCGGCCGCGCAACGCGCCGCCGAGCGCGCCAAGCGCTATTATCAGTCCTAATTGGCGTCGCGAGGGAATCCCCGGGGTTCGCCTCGCCGTATCGGGCGCGCGGAGGGTCACCTGCGCCTCATCGCGGAGCTTAGCTTTCCTCCCGGCCGCTCGCCTCTCGCTTACGCTGACGGTTGCGCTCCACTCGTGCAACGAGAGCAGACCCTTCGTAATTAGAACTCTATAGGCGGGCGGAGTGTCCTTCCTCACCCCGCCGCTCGCTCGTCCGCGATCGTCTTGCCGTCGTTCGGCAGCGTTCCCGGCGCGACAAACTGTACGGCGCCGCGCAACTTGGTCACGGCTTGCAGCGTCTCGGCGACCGCTTCAATAAGTCCCTCGCGCGCGCCTTCGATCTCGGCCAGTAGCGTCATCGCGTCCTGTTCGCGCTCGCGGCCGACGACGAGGCGCAGCGCGCCGAGTTCGGGATGGCGCCTGCCGATTTCGACGACCTCGGACGGGTGGACGAACATGCCCTTGACCTTGGTCGTCTGGTCGGCGCGGCCCATCCAGCCCCGAATCCGCGTCGCGTCGAGGAACGCGGAGAGGTCGCCGGTGGCGAGGCGCAGCAGCGGGAAGTTTCCGCGCAGCGCGGTGACGACGATTTCGCCGACCGCGCCGAGCCCGACGGGATCGCCGCCGCCTGGCCGGACGATCTCCGCAAGAATGTCCTCGGCGACTTGCAGACCCGGCGCGGGGCCGCCGTCGGGGCCGTCGGTCTCATGGGCGATGACGCCGAGTTCGGCGGTCGCGAAAGCCTGCCGCGTTCTGACCCCGCGGCCTTCCAGCTCCGCGCGCAGGCTGGCGGGCAGGGCGGCCCCGGACAAGAGCGCCTTGCGCAGCGAGGAGGCGTCGACGCCCGAAGCCTCCGCTTTGTCGAGCAGAATTTTCAGGAAATCGGGCGGCCCGCAATAGCCGTCCGGACGTAGCTGGGCAATCGCTTGCAGGGTCTGTTCGGTATTGCCGGGACCCGCCGGGATCGTCGCGCATCCCAGCGCGTGTGCGCCACTCTCCATGATGAAGCCGCCCGGCGTCAGGTGGTAGGAGAAGCAGTTGAGGACGATTTCGCCGGCCTGAAACCCCGCGGCTCGAAGGGCGAGCGCGCAGCCCC
>JBAQGU010000035.1:0-1959 GCA_049287975.1 Roseiarcus sp. | reverse complement strand
TCCCCACCGCGCTGCCGCTCGCCCCGGCCCGAGTAGCCACCAAGAAGAAACTCCCACAACGTCGAAAAGTGAAATAAATTCAACCCGTTACCCCCGGACCATGCTCACCGAACAGGGGGAACATCCGCTACAACCACGAAGAGGCTCAGCCACTCCATCGTCTCGATCCTCTTGCCGCGCGCGAATTGCACGCCGATCTGCGCAACTCCCAGCGCGACGCCCAGCGTCACCGACAACGGAACGTTCTTGGTCAGCAGAAAAAGAACGAGGAAAAAGAACGTCGACGCCATGTCGAGAAGCAGCAGCCGCGCCGATTGGAACAAGATTCTCATGTCAGCAAAAGACCCACGCCGCCGGTCATGCCCGGCCTCGAGCCGGGCATCCGGGCGGCGCCTCTGGAGATCATCATGCGGACGTCGGCCTTGGATGCACGCGTCAATCCCCGGCTCGAGTCCGCGGACGTGCACGACGATGCTGATAGCGCACTGCTCACACGTTGCATCGCCCTCCCCCCACACGGCCGGCGCTCTCAAATCTTCGACAGCGCGCGAGCATTCGCACGCGCGTTCCTGCCCAGCGCGCGGCGGACGTCGTCGATGGAATCCTGAAGCAGCGCGGCCATGCATCGACGGGCGCTCTCCGGCTCGCGCGCCTTGATCGCCTGAAGCACGGCGCGGTGTTGATGCAGACGCTCGTCTTTGATGACGACGCCTCGCCAGCCGAGGCTGAACAGGGCGACCAGCGCCGTATGGATGAGCCCGCCCAACGCGCCGACAAAGATATTGTCGGTCGCGTCGAGAATGGCCTGATGGAAGCGCAAATCCGCGCCGATCAGATCGCCGCTGCCAGTCTGAAAGCGCTCCATGTCCGCGTAGGCTTCGGCGATGCGCGCGAGCGCGGCCGGGTCTGCCGACTGCGCGGCGGCGAAGGCGGCTTGCGGCTCCACCCACTGGCGCAATTGAAACAGGTCGGCGACAAATTCCTCCGTCAGCGCCGTCCGCAGATGCCAAGCCAGAAAGTCGGGATCCAGCGTGTGCCATTCCGATTTGGCGCGCACGCTGGTTCCAACCCGCTGGCGCGAGACTATCAGCCCTTTGGCGACGAGCGCGCGGAACGCCTCGCGCAATGTCGGGCGCGAAACCTGGAAGCGCTCGAGCAGAACGCTTTCGTGAGGGAGAAGCGAGCCCGGCGGATATACGCCGGCGATGATTTCGCCGCCGAGGACCGCCGCGAGGGAATCGTTCTCGTTGCGCACCCGCGCCGGCGCCATCGCGGCTCTCTCGTCGGCGACGAGATGGCGCCTCGGAACGTCGTTCGCGACCTTGCGCCGCGCCGCCGGACGAGGTTTGGCGATGGGCGTCTCGACCAACATTTCCCTCCCGACGAAAATATCTCACGCGGGCTTTCGCACGAAAACCGTCGATTTCATACAACTGAATCCGGTTCCGCCGCCGCCTGTCATGCCTGCTTCGAGCCTCACCCTGCTGGCAAAGCGGTCGCACACCCTCGAGCCGCTCGCGAAGACGCGACAGCGATCGGCAGCACAGCCAATTTCCGGCGCCCCTCACCCGACCTCTCACCGCATGGGATGCTCCGACTGGGCGGACGACTTCAGCGCACCGCCCCCCATGCCGACTCCCGTCGAGAGATGCCGGCGGATGAGAAAGAGGGCAAACAGCGGTCGCTGCGGTAGCGCAACAGCGAACGCAAGAAGGTCAGGGCGCTCTGGCTGGTGAGGATCAGGGCAAACAGAAATTCGTTCCAACAGAATAGGCGGCAACAGGAAGATGGCGGAACCAGCAAAGATCTGGTCGCGGTGAATGATGGCTGTGGGCCGAGAGCACGACTTGCGAGACTGAGTTTGGCCGCATTCAAGGCGAGCGCATGGGATCGTCTGTCGACTCCGCCGACGGCGCGGCGCGTGCTCTCTCAACATAGATGGCGACCGGCCCAGTCACT
>JBAQGU010000034.1:0-3213 GCA_049287975.1 Roseiarcus sp. | reverse complement strand
GCATGAGCCGAGGCTAGACCAGAGACGAGAACGATACAAGAACGCGGGAAAGGGCTTCCCTCCCCCTCACGCCGCCCGCGCCCATTCGAGGATCTCGGCGTTGACTTCGCCGCCTTGCGCAATCCGCCCGAGCGCTCACCCGATCCGCTGGAGCACGTTCGCGACCGCCTGCGGCGCCCACTTTCCGCCCCGCGCCGTCAATGCCGCGACCGTTCAGCGCCGCGGCGATCTGCCGAAGCGTCTTGGCCCCGGCGGCTTGGGCCTCGCGAATGGCAGGCGCAACGCGGTCGGCGAAGGCGTCGGCTCCGGCCATGTGGTTAGCATTGGCGATGGCGCGGGCGTCGGCGAGCTTGGGATTGCCGAGGGCCTGCCCGCGAGCCTTGACGGCGGCCGGGTCGGCAATCGTGCGCTCGTGATCGCCTTCCGACTCCGCCACGAGCTATTTTCTGCCCCAGGACGCCTTGCACAGACCTAGCTCGACTTTCCTTTGTTCCAGTGGTTGAGTGTGCGAGGTAGGGCGACGGGGGCCACCATGAATCGGCGCGGTCTCTTGGCGATAGCTGTTACCGCGATCCTGTGCGGATGCGCCGGCCACACGGTGTATATGACGGGGCGCACGAACGGTCTGACCGCCCAAAACAAGTTCCGTTTAAGAAACCAAGGGGATGAGATCAGCTTCACTCTGGGCGGCGAAACCTACACGGGTCATTGGGTTTACGTCGAAGGGGGCAGCTCGATCGGAATCGGAACGGCAACCACTTTCGCCGGGGCGCAAAGCGCAACCGCCACCGGAATGGTTTTGGGGATGTCAACGACTGCGAGTGGAACCTATATCGGATCTTCGCCAAGCGGCGCGACGCTTCGATGCTCATACGAATTCAGCGAGATGAATCTGAAGGGCATCGGAACCTGCTTGGATAACAAGGGCGAAACCTACGACGTGCAAATCTTCTAATCTCTCGCTCGCTAGGCCAGTACCATTGTCAAGCGGCGGCCCGCACAGTCGAGAGAAGCGTTCGACATCCCTCACTTGAGCGCATCAAGCGCGTCCTCTTGGGAGATGGTCAGCTTACCCCTGACCTCCGTCGCTGTCAGCCGATGGTGACAATAGGGCGCAGCTTTCTCGGATGCCCATTTTCGATCCTCGTGGGACGCTTCAGGATTGCGTAACACGCTCAGCATGTACGCCAGCGGCATGAGACCCGACGCTGCCAGTTCAGCCTCACGCTGCGCTGCAAATTTGTTTTTCGATCCTTTCTTTCGCCCGGCACCGGGGCGCCTGCCGCCTAATCCAGCCATGATTTTTCCAAGCCCATCGAAACGTCGCTGCAGCGATCCCCTATCCGGGGGACCGCTCCTTTCGAGTACCCGCTGGCATGCTCGCAAGCTGCCCTGCAAGCGACATTTGACGAAAACGCAATGCGAGCAGAGCCGCAGCATCGCGGTTCGGCTGTTTCGGCGCTTCTTTCATCAGAGCGAGCGCGAGATCGGGATTGAGCACCGCTTCGACGCGGAGTTGCTTAATGCGCTTCAGGCCAGCTTCTTCGACCGCATGGAGAACTTTATCGCCGAGCTTCTTGCCGACATAGGCCCCGGCAATCGCTTGCTCGGGTCCCAAGATATGCCCAATGCCCCCGCCGATCGCGCCGAGAACCGAGTCGACCGCGATATGCGTCAACATCGGCAATTTGCCGGCTTGGTCCAACTTAATGCCCGCACCCGTCAGAAAATTAGTATCGGAACCAACAGATTTCGCCGCGGAAACCACCCGATTCGTTTGCAGCGCGTTGTCCGTCACGGAACGAAGCGCACCGACTTGAGCATCCGAAAAACCAGCCGCCTTTAGCGCGTCGGCTCGTTTCGCCATGAACTTGGTCAAGCCGGCCCGGTTTAGTTGCATCACTTCCGATGTTCCCGCCTCCGTCGTGGTGGCGGCCTCGCGCTTGACCACTTCCGCGACGGTCTTTTTCAGCGCATCGGTCCCGCCGGGCGTCTTCCCGACTTCCTTTGCCAGCGAAGCCATGCGCGCCGCGCCGTCGTCCGCGCCGACGATGCTGCGCACCACATTGACCGCGTCGTCGTCGGACGTGGTTCCCGCCAGTTTGCCGAGTGTGGTCTTGTCGCCGTACTTCGCCATCATCGCCTTGCGGGAAGCGACCGCGTCTCTCAAAGCTTTCTCGCCTTCCGCAGAGACGCCCTTCAAGGCTTCCGCGCGCCCCGCTTCAGCGGCTTCGACGTTCTCCCCCGCCGCCGTCGCCTTGCCTGCGCTGTCGGAAATCGCCTTGATTTCCTCGGGCGACAACACCTTGGAGAGCACCGGCTCTTTCGCCGCGACATAGGCCTGCATCGCCGCGGTCTTCGGCTCGACGCCTTCGGGTGCGAACTTGTCGAGGACATGCTCGATGACCGCGCGCTTCAACCCCTGTTGCGCGGCTGGGTTGCCCTTGGCGAGTGCGGCGAGTTGTGCGAGCCGTTGCTCTGGCGCGACTTGGCTATCCAGGATCGAGCCGATGCGTTTGGTGACATCGCCTTCGTCTTCGAGTCCCGCGACTTTTCCGGCTTCGCTTTTGTCGAAGTTGGAAAGTGTGTCGCGCTGCTTTGCTAGCGCGTCGTTGACGGCCTGTTGAGCCGACGTCACAGTCTCGAATTTCCCGCGAACCTCGCTGGGCAGTTCGGCGAGCGCCAGCTTGTGGTCATTGATCCACTTCGCGGCCTTGCCGGCATCAAAAATGCCACCCTTCGCCGCCGCTTCGTGCAGCGAATAGGCTGCTGCGTCCGAAAGGGCGTCGACACCCTCGGGACCAGCCGCCTTCAGATACGCACGCGCATCCTCGCCCGCAGTTGGCTTGGCGTGGAAGACTCGACCTGCAACTTGAGCATTTGATAGAACGGGCTCGCCGCGTCCGGTTCTGGCGATGATGTCGCCGACCGGACCTTCGCCGAAAGTTTGCTTCATCTGGCGATATGCAGCGTTGGCCTGACGAAGTGGACCAGAAGTAGCGTCGCCTTCGGCCGTCAGCGGTGCTTCTTCGAGTACGCTTCGATCGCCCTGTTCTGGGCCTTTTTGCCGTCCAGATGAAGCTGAAGGTCCCCCTTTTCCTGTCCCACCTTCTCCATTGCCCGCCCCAACAGCATGAGGGCCAGAGGCGACTTCACTGGACGCGGCTTCGGTTGTTCGGCCATATTTCGCCCCTATTGCTTTCAGAATATCGC
>JBAQGU010000033.1:0-11940 GCA_049287975.1 Roseiarcus sp. | reverse complement strand
AAGCGGCGGAATTCAAGACGTAACTCAGTGCCGCTTCGAGGCTGACGATAAAGCGACAGGGCGAGCAGAGGCGGCCCCTCCGTTTTCGGCCGGCTGTCGGCGAAGCGGCTTGCGCGCCGGGGCGATCGCATTTACGTCGAGGGAGCGGCCCGTGGCGCCTGTCGGCGGGTACGCACAACCACGGGAACTCGAGTGAAACGCGCGGCGATCGAATTTCCCTTTGCCCTCGCTCCGAAGCCCCTCGAGTGGATCGAGGCGGCCCCGGGAATATTGTGGCTTCGACTGCCGCTTCCGTTTCGCCTCGACCACGTCAACATCTACCTCATCGAGGATGGCGACGGCTTCGCTCTGATCGACACGGGGATCGACAATGCGGTCTCTCGCGAAATCTGGCAGGCGCTCTTCGAAGGGCCGCTGCGCGATCGACCGTTGACGCGGATCCTGGCGACGCATTGTCATCCCGACCACATTGGCCTCGCGGGATGGCTCTGCGAGCGCTTCGGTCTGCCGCTTCTCGCCAGCCAGACCGAATATCTGGACGCGCTCCGCATCCTGCTCGATCCGGGGGCCTTGAATTCGGAGCCGTATCGCAGCTTCTACCATTCGCACGGCCTCAGCGAATCCAATACCGAACAGCTGTTGAGCCGAGGGTTGCACTATCTTCGGATGGTTTCTCCGCTGCCGCGCACGTTTCGGCGCGTGATCGCGGGCGAAACGCTCGTGATGGGCGGTCGAGGATTCGATGTGATCACCGGCGGCGGCCATTCGGCCGAGCAGGTCATGCTCCATTGCGGAAGCGAGAATATTCTGCTCTGCGCGGATCAGGCGATGGCGAAGATCACGCCGAACATCAGCGTCGAGGCGATCGACCCCGACGGCGATCCGCTCGGCATCTACCTGCGGTCGCTGGAGCAGCTTCGGCAGACGATGCCCGAAGACATTCTCGTGCTGCCCGGCCATAACCTGCCCTTCATCGGGCTGACGATGCGGATCGACGAACTCGTCGCGCACCATGCCACGCGCTGTCGGGCCATCCTGGAAGCCTGCGCCAAAGCGCCGCATTCCGTCGTCGAGCTGGTGCCGGTCGTTTTTGGTCGCGCGATCGAGGACCCCCACCAGATGTCGTTCGCATTCGGCGAGGCGCTCGCGCACGCCAACTATCTCGTTCGTCGCAACCAACTGCGCGTCTCCAAGACGCCCGCTGGTTCATTTCTAGAAGCCGTCTCGCCATAAAGGCTCATCGCGGCTGCGCCAGCAGGCCGTCAGGCGCCTTTTTCACCGCGGCCGCTTCCTCGGCGGGAGCGCTGCTCGCGGCCGCTTGCTGATAACGATGCAGCGCGTTCGACAAGTGCCGTCGGGCGGCCTTGCGCGCCGCCGCCGGGTTGCGGGCGCGAATCGCATCGAATATCGCGACGTGCTCGGACTGGATGCGGTGCAAATATCGGGCGCGCTGATCATCGCTTTCTTTTCCCACATGGATCATCTGGCGGGGAATGATGAAGTGACCCAGAAATTGCAGCAGTTGCGGAAAATAGCGATTCCGCGCCGCGTTGAAGATAGCCAGATGAAACTGGAAGTCGGCGTCGACCGCGTTGCCGCCGCTCTCGATCTCCGAGTCGATCGCCGCCACCGCCTTCTCGATTTTGGCCAAGTCTTCGCTGTCATGCCGCTCAGCGGCGAGGCCGGAGGCTTCGACCTCCAGGCTCATGCGCAATTCGATGACCTGCAAGACGTCCGACACCGATTTCAAGTCGTTCGCATCGATTCGGAAAGGCCAGCGTTGCACATCGCTCGCGACGAACGCGCCGAGCCCCTGCCGCGTCGTGACGAGCCCGTCGGCGCGCAACGCGGCGACCGCTTCGCGAACGACGGTGCGGCTGACGCCGGTCTCCGCCGACAACTCCTGCTCCGTCGGGAGACGGGAACCCGGCGGCAGCCGACCGCTCCGGATTTCCGCGGCGAGCCGCTGGGCCAGTTCCTGCGTCCGGTTGAGTCCCGGGCTGAGTGCGAGCGAGAGACTTCGATTTTTCTTCACGATGGCGGACCAGGTATCCGAGCCGATTGCGAAACCTAACGGTCCATCCGGACGCTGACAAGCACCAATTCCCGCGTTGTCAACGATATTCGCCGAATTTCAAAGCAAGGAGAACCGGCGCAACCATCATGCCAAAGGCCCCGATGCGCATACTCGAAATCGATCGACTTGACGTAAACGCGACCCCTCCGTCGGGCTTCCCGACATGACGACGGTTCCCCGACAAATTCGGCCGCGCACTCCGGTAGCCTATCATGAGATCGGGTCATCATACAAATGGCTTGTTCCCGGCGGGAGCGGATGATATGTCCGCGAGCGAGATCGGCGGGCTGGGCCCGCGATCCGAAGCCGGGGAGGAAGATATGCGCTGGACGACGCCCGTCATCGTCGAAACATGCATCGGAATGGAAGTGACGAGCTACGCGTCGGCGGCGATCTGACGCGGTTTCTCGCCCGGGGCGCGAGGCCGCTCGAGCGGCCGAGGTCGGGCACGCAGATCGCGCGGGACCTGCAATGCCAGCCCCGGCCACTCCAAATCGATGCGGATTTCGAGCGAAAACGCTGATCGCCGCCGCATGGCGGCGCGACCGCGCATCAACACGCGAGATCACTTCATGGCAGTTCAACCCGAGCACCTGAAGGCGAGCGTCGGCGCCGGTTTGCTGTCCTTTCCGGTCACGCATTTCACGGCCGACGGCGCCTTCGATCCTGAAGAATATCGCTCGCATGTCGCGTATCTGCTCGATCATAGCCCGGCCGCTTTGTTCGCCGCCGGAGGAACCGGCGAATTCTTTTCGCTCGGTCTCGACGAATTCCAGAGCCTCGTCTCGATCACGGTCGAGACGGCGGCCGGGAAAACGCCGGTCGTCGCGGGCGTCGGCTACGGGGGCGCCCTCGCGACCGAGTTCGCGCGCCGCGCCGAACGCGCCGGAGCCGACGGAATATTGCTGTTGCCGCCCTATCTCGTTCAGGTCGAGCAGGAAGGCCTCTTCCGCCACGTCGACGCGCTTTGTCGAGCGGTCGGCATCGGCGTCATCGTCTATCATCGCGACAACAGCCTGTTCGAACTCGACACCGTGCGTCGCCTGTGCGACGCTCACCCCAATCTGATCGGATTCAAGGATGGCCAAGGCAATGTCGAACAATTGACTTGCCTGATCGCCGCGTTGCGCGATCGATTGGTCTATATCGGCGGCATGCCGACCGCCGAGGTTTTTGCGAGCGCCAATCGTGGGATCGGAGTGACGACCTATTCCTCGGCGATTTTCAATTTCATCCCTAAATTCGCGCTGCGATTTTATGCGGCGCTCCAAGCGGGGGACCGCGCGTTTACCAGCACGGCCCTGGAGAGTTTTTTCGTGCCCTATCTCGCGCTGCGCAACCGCCGGCGTGGCTATGCGGTGAGCATCGTCAAGGCCGGCCTGCGCGTCGTTGGCCGCTCGGCGGGCCCTGTTCGCGCGCCGCTGATCGATCTCACAGCGGAGGAAGACGCGCTGTTGGCCGCGCTCATCGAACGCACGAAAGGGGGGTAGCGGCTGCTCTCGCCGCCGCGCGCCCCAATTCGATGGAAGGATCGAGCCGACGATGCGACCGGACTACGGAGCCGCCGGGCGCCCGTCGACACTTCGATCGAAGACCGCTGCTTGATTTTCAGGCTCGCAGGGCGAAGAAGTAGCCGAGCCAAAGAACACGATCGCTGGCGGGAAGCGCCGACGACGGTCGAAGGAGGAACGCATGAGCGAGATCACGCGACGAAAACTGGTGACGTCGGGCATGGCCGCCGCGGGCGGTCTGCTGCTAAGTCGGAAAGCCCTGGCGGAGCCGACCTGGAACGGGCCGCCTCCCGAGAAAGGGGCCTCGATCAGGGTGCTGCGCTGGAAGCAGTTCATCCAAGCGGACTTCGACGAGTTCGTCGCCAACACCAAGAAGTTCAGCGAACAGACCGGCGTCAAGGTTCGCGTCGACGCCGAGAACTGGGACGACATCCGTCCCAAGGCCGCCGTGGCGGCAAATGTCGGCGCCGGCCCGGACATCATCATGGGCACCAACGACGATCCGTTCAAATTCCCCGATAAGCTGATCGACCTCACCGATCTCGCGGAATATCTCGGCGCGAAGTATGGCGGCTGGTATCCGATCGCGAGAACCTACGGCATGCTGGGCAAGAAGTGGATCGCTCTGCCCCAGGGCGCCACTGGCGGCTGTCTCAACTACCGCATCAGCTCCATGCACGCCGCCGGGTTCGAGGAGGTTCCGAAGGACCTCGCCGGTTATCTCAAGCTTTGCCAGGGGCTCAAAAAGGTCGGCAAGCCGCCGGGATTCGCGCTCGGCCACGCCACCGGCGATGCGAACGGTTGGGTCTACTGGTGCCTCTGGGCGCATGGCGGCAAGATGGTGGACGACAACAACAACGTGGTCATCAATTCCCCGGAGACAATCGCCGCGCTCGACTACGCCAAGCAGCTCTATCCGACTTTTATCGACGGCGTGCTCTCGTGGAACGACGCCAGCAACAACAAGGCGTTCCTCGCCGATCAGATCGGTCTCACCCTCAATGGAATTTCCATCTACACGGTCGCCAAGAATTCGCCCGAGCCGGCGCTCAATGCGATCGCCAAGGACATGGACCACGCCAACATGCCGATCGGCACGGTCGGACATCCTACGGAGCAGCAGAACATCCTCAACACTTACTGCTATGCCTACACCAAATATCCGAATGCCGTACGCGAATACCTGCGCTTCATGTGGGAGATGCCGCAGGTGGACGCCTGGGAGACGGCCTCGAACGGCTACATCGCGCCGCCGCTGCCAGCCTGGAACGACAATCCGATATGGACCAAGGATCCCAAGGTGACGCCATTCCGCGACGTGCTGAAATACGCACTCGACATCGGCTATTCGGGAACGCTGGGCTACGCCTCGGCCGCGGTGATGGGCGACTTCGTCGCCGTCGACATGTTCGCGGAGGCCTGCACCGGCAACCAGACCCCGAAAGACGCCGCGGAGCGTGCCGCGGAGCGCGCCAAGCGATACTACAAGGCGTGACGGCGCCGGAACTCGGCAGGAGACGCGCCATGACGGCGGAGCTCGAGTTAGCCGACCGGCCAGCGGCGCGCCGCCGATGGACGGCCGCGCGGCTTTTCGACAATCGCCAATTTCTCGGCTGGCTATTCATGCTCCCGGCCGGATCAATTCTGCTGGTGTTTCTCGCCTACCCACTCGGCCTCGGGTTCTGGCTTGGGCTGACCGATACGCCGATCGGCGAGCCCGGCCATTTCATCGGCCTCGCCAACTTCATCTCTCTCTCCCGCGATTCCGTGTTCTGGCTCTCGGTGTTCAACACCATCTTCTACACGGTCGTCGCCAGCTTCTTCAAATTCTTTCTGGGCCTCTATCTCGCCCTGCTACTCAACCGGCGGCTGCCTTTCAAGTCGCTCCTGCGCGCCATAGTGCTGTTGCCTTTCGTCGTGCCGACAGTGCTCTCGGCCATCGCCTTCTGGTGGATCTACGATCCGCAATTCTCGATCGTCTCCTGGGCGTTGATCCAGCTGGGCCTCATCGACCACTACATCGACTTTCTCGGCCAGCCCTGGCACGCGCGCTTTGCGACCGTCGTGGCCAACGTCTGGCGCGGCATTCCGTTCGTGACCATAACGCTGCTCGCGGGATTGCAGACGATTTCGCCCTCGCTCTACGAAGCCGCGACGCTCGACGGCGCGAGCGCCTGGCAGCGGTTCCGGTTCGTCACGCTTCCCCTGCTGTCGCCGATCATCGCGGTGGTGATGACCTTTTCGGTGCTGCTCACCTTTACCGATTTTCAGCTCATCTACACGTTGACGCGCGGGGGACCGATCAACGCCACGCATCTGATGGCGACCCTGTCGTTCGAACGCGCCATCACCGGCGGCCATCTCGGCGAGGGCGCGGCGATCGCCGACGCCATGGTTCCGTTCCTGCTCGCTGCGATATTGTTCAGCTATTTCGGCTTGCAACGCCGTCGTTGGCAGCCGGGATCGCGGGCTTAACTCATGGCCAAGCAGGGCTCGCCTCAAGGAATGGACTATCTCGAGCGGCTGCCGCGACGCGTCGTCACGCTCTATTTGCCGCTCGGCATTTTCGTGTTCGTGTTGCTCTTTCCCTTCTACTGGATGACGACGACGACCTTCAAGCCCGACGCGGAGCTCTATGACTATGCGCATTTCAATCCGTTCGGGATCGTCCATCCCACCCTGATGCACATCGAGAAGCTTCTGTTCGAGACGGACTATCCGCAATGGCTGCTCAACACGACGTTCGTCGCGGTTGCCGCCACGGTGCTGTCGCTGTTCTCTAGCGTCTGCGCCGCCTATGCGATCGAACGGTTGCGGTTCACCGGGGCGCGCTACGTCGGCCTCGCGATCTTCCTCGCCTATCTGGTGCCTCCGAGCATCCTCTTCATCCCGCTCGCCGCGATCATCTTCCAGCTCGGCCTTTACGACAGCGACTGGGCGTTGGTCCTCACCTATCCGACGTTCCTCGTGCCGTTCTGCACATGGCTGCTGATGGGCTATTTTCGCACCATCCCTTACGAACTCGAGGAATGCGCGATGATCGACGGCGCCTCGCGGCTCCAGGTTCTCCGGTGGATCACCTTGCCGCTGGCGGTGCCGGGCCTGATCTCGGCGGGAATCTTCGCCTTCACGCTGTCGTGGAACGAATTCATCTACGCGCTCACCTTCATTTCCTCGTCGGAGAACAAGACCGTGCCGGTTGGCGCGATCACCGAACTCGTCGAAGGCGACGTCTATCATTGGGGCTCGTTGATGGCGGCGGCGCTGATAGGTTCGCTGCCGGTGGTGATTCTCTACTCGTTCTTCGTCGAATATTATGTGTCCAGCCTGACCGGGGCGGTGAAGGAATAGCGAGCCGTCGCGGCCTATCGATCATCGACGGAAGAATCGATCTTGCCTATCGCTGTGCGCCTGTTCGCGGCGCCGCTTCGGCTTCTGGTCCTCGCCTGTCTCGCGGCGGCCGTCGGTCGGGCTTCGCGGCCGACAAGATCGGCATCGTGCTGATGCACAGCGAGCAGGGCGTCCCCGGCCATCGCCCGCCGGGCGATCGCCGCGCCGACCGGCGAGTTCCGTTTCAGCGCAACCGCCGGGGCAGTTCTCGCAAGAACGACTCGAGTTCGCGCTTCCAGAATTTCGCCATTCCTGTCGTGCCGTGGCCGGTCGTTTCGTCGCTCGCCGGGATCAGGTAAAGACGCGCGTTCTTCAGGCGCGCGAGCTGTCGCTCCATGATTCCCGTCTCCGGCGGGTCGCGCTCGTCGTCGGCGGAATTGATCGCCAGCACGGGCGCTCGGATGCGCTCGAGGCCCGGCCCCGGGTCGTAGTTGCGCGAAGCGTCCCATTGATAGAGGAAGTCGTTGGCGTCGGCGGTGAATGGCGCCGCGAGCCGTTCGTTCACCAGACGGTCGGCCGCCTCGCGCGTGGGCGCCGCCTTCTGAAGCGCGAGGGTCCCGCCGTTCGTGGCGATGCCGAAGAAGACGTTGGCCGCCGCGATCCATTTTGGCTGCACGTCGTAATCGCCGCCGTGCCAGCCGGGATCCCAGCGGATCGCGTCGATCAGCATGCGCCGCATCATCCAGTTGCGGCCGGACATCGCGGCGGGCTGCGACGCCAACGGGACCAGCCCGTCCATGAAATCGGGGTAAGTGTCGCCCCAAATCCAAGTTTGCATCCCGCCCATCGAATTGCCGATCACCAGACGCAAATGGCGAACGCCCAGCCCCTCGGTCAGCAGCCTGTATTGCGCCTGGACCATGTCGTCGTAGTCGTATCGGGGGAATCGGGCGCGCAGGCCATCCGAGGGCTTGGAGGATTTCCCGGCCCCGAGCGCGTCCGGCAGAATTATGAAATGGCGGCTCGCGTCCAACGGCTGTCCCGGACCGAACAATTCGCCCGCGAAGCCGGGGTTGAGGAAACTCGCGCCGGAGCCGGCGGTCCCGTGCAGGAGGACGACGGGATCGCCGGACGCCTCGCCGATCGTCGTGTAGTGGAGCCGCAACCGGTCGAAAACCTCGCCGGCGCCAAATTGGAAATTCCGCGCTTCCCAATCGCCTTCCCGCGGCGGCGGATAATGCGAGGCGATCGCGGGCGAAGAGGAAGCATCCGCCGCCGATTGCGCCGTCGCGTTCGCGGTCTCCATTCAGCGCCTCCTCTCGTTCCGCTATCGAAGCAGGATGCGGCTGGATTTTCAATGGGACCGCGCAGGCGCCTGCTCGGCTCCATACGCGTTTCGATCATCCTCTCCTTCATCCGTTCGCGGGACGCGGTGGTCCGGTCGCGAGTGCGCGGCGCGGCTACATAGGGTCATCATACAAATGCACCTCTTGTCTCGGCGGCGCCATTGGTGCTAATGTGGCCTGAGGGCGGGATGTGCCGCCTGGTCGAAATGCAAAAGGGAGTGGAACATGGCCTGGACTACACCGGAAGTTGTAGAAGTGTGTGTCGGCATGGAAGTGACGAGCTATTCCTCCGCCAAGGTTTGATATCTTCGATATCAAAGGCCGCAGCGGCGAATAGCCGCTGCGGGCTATTCGGCGGGCGGCGGAAATCCGCTGTCCCGCCCGCGAATCTCCAAGCTTTTATCCCGTTCTGTAGGGCCGCTACGCGCGAATGCCGCGGGTTGGTCTTTTTGCGCTATGACCGCGCGGTTGCTGGCGCCAGCTATCAAGAGCGCCTTTGCCCAGCGGCTTGGCCCTATTATCGAGCCTGCTCCGAGACAATTCGAATCGCCGTGATATGATGCCGCGAGCGCGACGATGTAGCTTGCGCGCGTGGGGGAAAATGTGAAATGGCGTCCTTGTCGATCGAAAATGTGAAAAAGTCATTCGGGTCGACGCCGATCCTGCACGACGTTTCGATTCAAATCCCCGACGGCGCGTTCGTCATCCTGGTCGGACCATCGGGATGCGGGAAGTCGACCCTGCTTCGCATGATCGCCGGCCTAGAGGAAATCAGCGCCGGCGTGATCAGAATCGGATCCAGAGTCGTCAACGGCGTCGCGCCGAAGGAGCGCGACATCGCCATGGTGTTTCAATCCTACGCTCTCTACCCGCACATGACGGTCCAGGAGAACATGGCGTTTTCGCTGAAGCTCAAGTCCGCCCCGAAGGCGGAGGTCCAGAGCAAGGTCGCCCGCGCGGCGGGCATTCTCGGTCTGCAGGACCTGCTCGCGCGCTATCCCAAGGAATTGTCGGGCGGCCAGCGTCAGCGGGTCGCAATGGGGCGAGCCATCGTGCGCGATCCTTCGGTGTTTCTGTTCGACGAGCCGCTCTCCAATCTCGACGCCAAGCTTCGCGTGCAGATGCGCGGCGAGATCAAATCGCTGCACCAGCGATTGGAGACCACGACCGTCTATGTTACCCATGACCAGATCGAAGCCATGACCATGGCCGATCAAATCGTGGTGATGAACCACGGCAGGATCGAACAGATCGGCGCGCCGCTGGAACTCTACGACCGCCCCGCCAACCTGTTCGTCGCGGGGTTCATCGGATCACCCTCGATGAATTTCATCACCGGGACGGTTGGCGCGGAGGGGTTCAAGACCGCGGACGGCCTGACACTACCGGTCGACGCCAATGCGGCGGCGCACGCCGGAACTCAGGCGGTATATGGAATCCGCCCCGAGCATCTCGCCCTGGACGCCGCCGGCCTGCCCTTCGCGGTCGAAATCGTCGAGCCCACCGGTTCGGAAACCCAGGTGCAGGGCCGGCTCGGCGATCAACCCCTCCAGGGAGTGTTCCGCGAGCGCATCGACACCAAGCCGGGCGAGACGATCCGCGTTTTGCCGCAGCCGGGGGCGATCCACCTGTTCGACGCGCAATCGAGCCGGCGAATCAATTGACGCGACGCCCTTCCCCTTCGAGGGAGATGTCATTGCGAAGCGTCTTCCTTCCTTTTACGTTATCACCACTCCCGCCTCATCCGATCATCCGTAGCGGTAGCCAGGTCGCGATCGCGGGGAAGGCGACGAGGATGACGAGGCGGATGATGTCCGTGAGGACGAACGGCAGGACGCCGACGAAAATCGTCGACATGTTCACGTCCTTGATGACGCTCTTGATCACGAAGACGTTCATGCCGACCGGCGGATGGATCAGACCGAGTTCGACCGTCATCACGATCACGACGCCGAACCAGATCGGATCGAACCCGAGCGCCGTCACGACGGGGAATACGATCGGCACGGTCAGAATGATCATCGCCATCGCGTCCATCAGGCAACCGAGCGCCAGATACATCAAGAGGATCAGCGCCAGCACGCCATAGGGGCCGACGCCGAGACCGGTGAGAAAACCGGTGACGTGTTGCGGCGTCTGCGTGATGGTCAGGAAATATCCGAACAGCAACGCGCCGATCAGCACGGTGAACACCGCCGCCGCCGTCCGCGTCGCCTGCAGCAGCGCCTGCAATATGCTCGCTCCCGGCAGCTTGCCGCGCAGGACGCCGATCGCAAAGGCGCCGACCGCGCCGACGGCGCCGGCTTCGGTCGGAATGAACAGGCCGCCATAGAGGCCGCCGATGACAAACAGGAACAGCAGCAGCGGCGACCAGACATCGCCGATCGCTCTCATGCGCTCTCCCCATGAACTGCGCGAGCCGGCCGGCAGAAAGCCGGGCCTCACTCGGCCGATGATGGCGATGGTGATCATATGCATGACAATCGCGAGCCCGCCGGGAATGATGCCGGCGATGAACAGCTTGCCGATATCCTGCTGGGTGATCAGGCCATAGACCACCAGCACAGTGGACGGGGGCAGCATCGCTCCCAGTGTGCCGCCGACTGCGATCACCCCGGTCGAGAAAGACTGCGGATAGTTGAAGCGCCGCATCTCGGGATAGGCGACGGCCGAGAATGTGGCGGCGGTCGCGACCGAGGAGCCGGAGATCGCGGCGAAGGCGCCGCAGGCGGCGATCGTCGCGATGCCGAGGCCGCCGCGCCAGTGCCCGACAAACGTATTCGCGGCGCGAAACAGCTCGCGGCTGATGCCGGAGACCGAAACGAATGCGCCCATCAAGAGGAACATCGGAATGACGCCGAACGAATAGTCGGTGACGGTGCGCATCGTGGTCTGACTGACCAGCTTCATCGCGGGCCCGAAGCCGGTGAGACAACCAAAACCGGTGATGCCGACGAGCCCCATCGCCATGCCGACCGGCACCCGCAGCAGCATCAGCGCGAATAGGCAGACGAAGCCGACGACCGCGACGATCTCGCTGCTCAAAGCCGCTACTCCGCCGTCTTGATTTTGGCGTCGTGAATGTCTTCAGGATGAAAGATGAGCCGATAGGTTCGGATCGCGATCAGCAAGACCGCCGAGGCGTCGCCCGCCCATGCGACGGCGAAAAAAGGCCAGGTCGGAAGTTGCAGGTCGTAGGTCAAGATATTGTCGCGCCAGGTGGCGTGCACCTTGTCGAACAAGGTGATGGTCTGCACGGTCACCACGAACAGCAGCACCGAGGTCGCGAACACGTCGATCCACCGCTGATATTTCGGCGCGACGTTGGCCCAGACGAGGTCGACCGTGATGTGCGTTCCACGATAGCTGGTCGCCGCGATGCCCCAGAAAATGAGAATGCCCAGCAGCAGCCGCCCGAAATCGTAGTAGTCCGGAATGGTCAAGCCGAAGAACTTGCGCATGAAGACTGCGATGAAGGTATTCACGGCGACAATGCCGACGAACGCCGCCGCGATCAACTCGATCCCGTCGATGAATCGATCCATCCCCTTCCCCCCTCGTGGGGGAAGGTGGCCCGAAGGGCCGGATGAGGGGGATCGAGCGGAGCGAGATGGCTCCGCGGTGCTCCGGTGACTTTGCAAGATGAAATCCCCCGCTATTCAGTATAAAAGCATGA
>JBAQGU010000032.1:0-3791 GCA_049287975.1 Roseiarcus sp. | reverse complement strand
AAATAGTCGAACCGGACAAAGACGTGCGGACGCTCCGTGCTGTAGAAGGCGACCGCATCGTCGTAGCGGAAACTACCGCCGACATGGACGAGCGGCTCGCCCGTCGTCTCCCGCCAGAACCTCGTTGCGGCTTCGGCGAGCTCCTTGCGCGGCTCCGTGTCGTCTGGATTGTGCGGGAACCACGCCTTGCCGAGCGCGACAGCGGGCGAGGCGGCCAGCGCCCCCAGGCTGACGGCTGCCGCGAGGCGGACGGATAGCCAGCGCAGCCGCTCGAGACCCCGAGATCCGGCGATCTCGATAGCCAGCAGCGGCATCAGGCTGAACGTGCCGATCAGCATGTTGGTAGAGACTTTCGTGCGCAACATGACGCCGGCGAGCGCTGTCAGCATCAGCGGCGCCAGCGCGAGCGTCGCCAGGAGCCGGAACCTCGGGTCGCGCGCGGGAACCGGAATAGCGTCACTTCGCGGCGCGAGGGCGGCGGTGAACGCGACCAGCCCAAAGACGACGGCGTTTTGCGCGAGGGCGCCGAAAAAGGTGGTCGCGGCGGAGAACGCCGCGAAGCCGTAGCCGCGTCCGGAAATTCGCGAGAGATATCGCACCGGCGGCGCGCCGCTCGTCAGCAGCCATCCGATGTGGGGCGCGCAGAGCGCCGCGGCGACCGCGATCGAAACATAGGGCGAAGCCGAGCGAAAGTATCGCGCGCGCGCCGGATGCTGGAGCGCCGCGAGAAAACAGGTCGTACCGAGGATCAGAGCGTAATACTTGGACAACAGCGCCAAACCCATGCCGCCGCCGAACAGGATCCCATCGACGATCCCATCTTCGTCGATCGCGCGCAGGAAGAAGTAGGTCGTCCACGGCCAGATCGAGAGGAAAATCGAGTTGGCGTTATATTTGTAGGACAGGAACGTGTAGAACGGCGTCAACAACAGCAGCGCGGTCGCGGCGATCTGTTTGTCGCCTCGAGCGAACCGGCCGATCAGCTTCCACGATCCGAGCAGGCCGATCGCGGCGTTGAGGCTGGTCAGGATCGCGAAGGCCCAGCCGGCGCGCGGAAACACCATGAACCAGGCGCCGCAAATCCACGCCCAGAACGGCGGGTGCTGGTTGTAGCCGAGCTGGAACTCGCGGCCCCAGGCATAGGCCTCGGCCATGTCGTTGTGGATCGAGGCCTGCGATTCCGCGATAGCGAAATAGAGGGACCAGACCGCGACGAAGGCCACGAACAATGCGGCGACGGTTTGCGCCGGCGGGCCGGGCTGGCCGGCGCGCATTCCTGTCCCATCCGCCATTTCACCTCCGCGCTCCCTTCGACCGCGGCCTCTTATCGGCCGAGAGGGCGGTCGGGGCAACTCGGGCGGCGTGTCTGGGGAGGGGTTATGTACCGTCATGCGAGCGCGGCGAAGCAATCCATTTCTCCGCAAGAAATTCCCTCGACGGGTTCTCAACGCCAGTCGTGTAGTTCCAGTTTCCACGTAGTCGCGCGGAGCGCGGCTAAATCAGGACGCGAGCGGCGACTGGACCATGGATTGCTTCGCTTTGCTCGCAAAGACGGCGAGGTTGCCTCGCGCTCCTACTCGAACCACTTCGAGTAAATCGCAGCGTAGGCGCCATTCTCAATCGACAGATGCAGCCATTGATCGACGAAGGCTTTCAGCGCGGGGTCGAACGGCATCCAATAGGCTTTTTCCGCGAAGTCGAGCGGCTTGTCCGGGTGGATCGCGCAGAGTACGCCCGGGTGCTGCTTTTGTTGGAAACGCGTCTCCGAGGCGTCGGTGATCATCAGATCCGCGTCTCCTTTGGCGATTTGATCGAAGATCGTGAGATTGTCGGGATAGACGACGATCTCCGCGGCATGAAGATGCGCGCGGTCGAAGCGCTCATTCGTCCCGCCGGGATTGGCGATCACCTTGACGCCGGGTTGGTCGATTTCGGCCAAACTCCCGAATTTGTCCTTGTCGGCGCAGCGCGCGATCGGCGTCTTGCCTTCGCGCATGTAGGGCGCGGAGAAGAACCCCTTTCTCGCCCGGTCGAGCGTCACCGAAACGCCGCCCATGGCGATGTCGAACGCGCCCGCCTCGAAATCGCTGGCGAGATGGGGCCAGCTCGTCGCCTCGAACTCCACCTTCACGCCGAGCGCGTCGGCGAGCGAAAGCGCGAGGTCGATGTCGAATCCGGAATAGCCGCCCGTCGCCTTGTCGAGCGCAGTGAACGGCCGGTAGTCCCCCGTCGTGCCGACGCGCAAAACGCCGCGCTGGAGGATTTCGTCGAGCCGAGAGGTCTGCGCCCGGCCGGAGAGCGGCCAGGCGAACGCCGCCAGGAGGAAGAACAATCGTAAGATGCGCAAGGCTGGTCCTCGGGTTCCGGTTATCCCGCAGTGTCGCGCGACGCGCGGTCGCGGGCAACAACTGTCAGCGTGTGCTGGGGGATTGCTATACCGACCTGTTTTTCTATATCCTAAGCTCGCTATGTGACCCCAACCGTACGAGCCGAAGTGTGACCTCGTCAGGCAGGTGGTAAATCAACACCAGATCCGGCTTGATATGGCAGTCGCGATGAGCGCTCCAGTCGCCGGTCAGCGCATGATCTCGAAATTTGGGTGCGAGCTGTTCGTCGTTGGCGATCTGTTCAACGACCGGGAACAAGACTTCATCCAACGTCGCGCGATGTCTGCCTTTGGTCTCGCGCTTGTAGTCGCGCTTGAATTGGCCCGTCCATTCAATCGTCCGCAAGAAGCGCGGCCTTCAGATCGGCGATGCTCGTCGCGCGGGGCAGGGTTTCGGTCTGCGCCTCTCGCATCGCTGCAATCGTGGTCGCATTGGGAACGAACGGGTCGAACGGCAAGGCGTGTTCCCTCGCGATTCTGGTCAGCAGCAACCGCACCGCGTCAGACACGGTGAGGCCCATCGCCGCCAAGACCGCGGCTGCTTCCTTCTTGATCTCTCCGTCTACTCGGGTCCTGACGAGTTCATTCGTGGACAAAATACCGTCTCCCGGCGATTACGATTAGCCCGAGTATATGACCGTAGCGGAACAAGTCCGCAATAGCCGATGTTTTCCGAGCGGCGGAAGCTCCCCTCAGGCGGAAGGGCGGGACAGCGGGGCCGGACAATTCGTTGATCGCCGCGACTCGTCCTCGGCCGTGTAATGTAGTCCCATTGCGACTACGTTAAGGCGCGGAAACACAGTCAGGGAACGCCGCCCTGCCGACTTCCGATGCCAACGTTCGTGCTTGCATCGAAGATTGCTCGCAGAGATGGCTGACGTTTTCACGCCGTCCAGCTAGCCTCTTCGTCCATCTCCAAGTCCATTCTTAATTCTTTTGCCTGAAACTCACGCTCCCACGCTTCGATTTCGCCGTAAGACACAAAGCCTCAACCATGCCCACCCCAGCTTCGCCTGCTGACTCTAAGCTCCGCCGCGTGACCAGCGTCGATGGGCTGCGCGGCTGGCTCGCCGCCTGGGTGATGATCGCCCATCTGGTGAACGCCTATGGCAGCGGCGCCCTGATCGGGCTTGCGAATGCCGCGGTGATGGTGTTCTTCGTGATCTCCGGCTACGTTCTGACCCGCAGCTGGAACGGCAATTTCCCCGCTTTCCTCGTCCGCCGATTCTTTCGGCTCTGGCCGGTCTACGCGCTCAGCCTGGCGGTCGGCGGCTATATGATCGACAAGCCGCCGCCGCTTTCCTTCTATTTCTGGTATCCGTTCGAAGGCATTCACGGCGACATTCCCTATAATCCCGTGATGTGGTCGCTGTTCGTGGAGGCCTGGTCCGCGCTCTTCATGCCG
>JBAQGU010000031.1:0-14730 GCA_049287975.1 Roseiarcus sp. | reverse complement strand
TCGATCAAGATATCTCGTCTTCGATTGACCAATAATTCGACGCGCCCGCGTCAGATAAGCGTCACCGCTTACGTCGAGTGGGCGCTCAGTGCATCCCGATCCGCTTCGCTCGCCTTCGTCGAAACCGAGAAGGACGCCAAAACCGGCGCGATCTTCGCGCGCAATCCCTGGAATGCGTCTTTCGGATCGCGCATCGCTTTCGCCGACATGCGCGGCGCGCAGACAGAGTTGACGGGTGATCGCCGCGAGTTCATCGGCCGCAACGGCACACTGGCGAACCCCACCGCGCTGACCAGCGCGGCGCCGCTTTCCAATAAGGTCGGCGCGGGGCTCGACCCTTGCGCCGCTATGCGCGCGAAGTTGGAAATCGCGCCTGGCGGCGCGGTCGAAGTCGTCTTCCTCCTGGGCGACGCCGCTACTCGAGACGAGGCGCGCGCGACGATTCAATCCTATCGAGACGCCGATCTCGACGCCGTCGAAGCGGAAATCGCGAGCTTCTGGGAGGAGACGCTGGGCGCCGTCGTCGTCAAGACTCCCGACAGGTCGATGGACATCATGCTGAACGGCTGGCTGCTCTATCAGACGCTCGCCTGCCGCGTCTGGGCGCGCTCCGCCTTCTATCAGGCCAGCGGCGCCTATGGATTTCGCGATCAGTTGCAGGATGGCATGGCGCTCAGCACCGCTCGGCCCGATCTGACGCGCGAGCACCTGCTTCGGGCGGCGGCGCGGCAGTTCGTCGAGGGTGACGTGCAACACTGGTGGCTGCCCCATTCCGGCCAGGGCGTTCGGACCCGGATTTCCGACGACCGGCCGTGGCTCGCCTATGCGGTCGCGCAATATGTAAAGTCTTCGGGAGACACGCTCGTGCTCGACGAATCCGTCCCTTTCCTCGAAGGTGCCCCCTTGGCGGGGGACGAGGCGGACAACTTCTTCCTGCCGACGGTCTCTGAAAAACGAGCGACGCTGTTCGAGCATTGCGCGCTCGCCCTCGACCAGAGCCTGGCGCTGGGCCGGCATGGCCTTCCTCTCATCGGGACCGGCGACTGGAACGACGGCATGAACCGCGTCGGCGGGAAGGGCGTCGGCGAGAGCGTGTGGCTCGGATGGTTCCTCCAGGCGGCGTTGACGGCCTTCGCGCCGCTGGCCGTCGCGCGCGACGAGAGCGCACGAGCGGAAAAGTGGACCATGCACGCCGACGCGTTGAAGGTGGCCATGGAGCGCGAGGCCTGGGACGGCGGTTGGTACACGAGGGCCTATTTCGACGATGGCGCGGCGATGGGCGCGGCTGCCGACGACGAGTGTCGGATCGACTCGATCGCCCAGTCCTGGGCGGTGCTGTCCGGAGCGGCGACGCCGGGTCGGGCCACAAAGGCGATGGCGGCGCTCGATCGCGAGTTGATCCGCCGCGACGACGGCCTGGCGCTGCTGTTCGCTCCGCCCTTCGACAAGACCCCGCTCGATCCGGGCTATATCAAGGGCTACCCGCCCGGCGTTCGCGAGAACGGCGGCCAATATACCCATGCGGCGACCTGGTCGGTGATGGCCTTCGCCGCGCTTGGCGAGGGGGACAAGGCGGGCGAACTTTTCGCCATGCTCAACCCCATCAATCACGCGCGAACGCGAGCCGAGGTCCATCGCTACAAGGTCGAGCCCTACGTCGTTTGCGCCGACATCTACTCCTCGGCGCCCCATGTCGGGCGGGGCGGTTGGACCTGGTACACCGGCTCGGCCGGCTGGTTGCAGCGCGCGGGGGTCGAGAGCCTGCTCGGATTGAGACTTCACGGGGCGAGCCTGTGCATCGATCCGTGCATCCCGAAGCCCTGGCGACAATTCGAGGCGACGGTGAGATTTCGCTCCGCGCGCTACTCAATTCACGTGGAGAATCCAAGCGGCGTCAACCGGAGCGTCGTGCTTGCCTCCGTCGATGGCGCGGAGATCAAGGAACGTCCGCTCCGCGTGCCGCTGCTCGACGATGGAGGCGATCATCAGATTCATGTTCGGCTGGGTTGATGTCGAGCGCGAGCGCACTGCGCGAAAGTTTCCGCGGCCCGGGAGGAATGCATGGTCACAGTTCGAATCCGACACCGCACGACCTACCGCTATCGGCGCCCCGTGAGCCTGGGCCCGCATGGTCTCAGGCTTCGTCCGCGCGAAAGCCGCGATCTGACGCTGATTTCGAGCGAGATCGCGGTGACGCCGACGGGCACGCTGACGTGGGCGCAGGATGTCTCGGCAATTCCGTGGCGACCGTTGTCTTTCCCGTCCTGACGGACTCGCTGACCATTGAGGCAGTAACCCAACTCGAACTGCACGCATCGGCGTGGCCGATCTTCGATATCGCGGCGTCCGCGATCGACTATCCGTTTCGATATTCCGACGACGAATGGACGGACCTGGGCGCGCTGTCGAATTACCAATATGTGGATTCCCAGGGACGTCTGCGGGCCTGGGCACGCGGTTTCGTCAGCGGCGCGCGCACGGACACGCTCTCCCTGCTCAAGGACCTCAACGCTGGCGTATCGCAGACGATCGACTACCAAACCCGAGACCACGAGGGAACGCAGTCGCCCGTTCAGACGCTGGAACGGGGCCGGGGATCTTGCCGTGATTTCGCGGTTCTCTTCGCCGAGGCGGCCCGTTCGCTCGGCTTCGGCGTCCGAATCGTATCCGGCTATCTCTTCAATCCCGATCAGACTCTGTTTGGAGCCGCCGACGCGGGTTCGACCCACGCCTGGGCCGAGGTCTTCGTGTCGGGCACGGGTTGGATCAGCTTCGATCCCACAAACAGAAGCGTCGGCGGCTTCAACCTCGTTCCGGTCGGGGTCGCTCGCGACATCGGTCAGATCATGCCGGTGGTCGGAAGTTTCGTCGGAGCCGCCGACGGCTTTCTGGGCATGTCGGTCGAAGTCGCGATCAATTTCTGAGCAGAGCAGATAGCACGAGCGACTTGGTCGCTCAGATCGCGATGAAGCGAGTAGTTTCCGAGTCTAATCGCAACGCTCCCGGGAGCCTATTCGTCTCCTCATCCCGCGCCGAGGACTCCGGAAGTCGCGCAAGCTCCTTCCAGCTTCGGCGCCAAACAGAATGGGTTGAAGGCATGACACACGCCGCGCTGGCGCCTGGCATCGGGCGCGAATTCGATCCATTCTTGTTCGCCTCGATCGGCGAAGGTCGGCATGGACATCCACTCACGGTGATCTCAGCGCTCGCGCAATCCGGTGTCGATCCCTGGCTGGAGGCCATCGGTCTGGCGCGATTGTCGCGGGAGCTGGCGACGGCGCGGCTTTCCAGGCTCATCGCGGCCCTGCCGGGCTTACCCGTGTCAAATCGTCCCGCGGATTCCATCGCTGAGGAGTTGGTCGCGCTGCTGCCGCGAACGGACAGGTTCACTCCGTCCTCGCAGGCTACGCCGACCCCGCCGCCGACAGCCGTCATCATGATGTCGCCAAACGCGCGTTTCGGGCTGGCCACGGTCGTTTTGGCGTTCCTGATCGCGATCGCGTTGCTGTTCTCGACGCATACGTTGCCGAGAGCGGGACAAGACAGTCAGTCTGTCTCGGCCAACGACAGGCACCCCGCGAGCTTGAAGCCGGGGCTCTCCAATCACCGCCCATGAGGCCGTGCCGAACTCGCCGCCGGCTAGCTAGGTTTGTCAACGAAGGCCGCTCCAAGGAATTGACCCGCGCCCGGCCTGCCGCGAAGGCGAGACCGGGCGTGGAGCGTATTCAGGCGGCCTCGTGGACCGGCGTCGTCGAGGCGACCTCGGGTTCGCTGGTGTGGTGAACATCCAGGCGCGAAGGATTCGACTTCGCGAGGACCGTCTTTGCGCGTTCCGCTTCTTCGGCTGAGCCGCGCGCCATGACGATGAAGCCGTCGGCCTTCAAATCCGACTCGTACTGGAGCACGCTGTCCTTCGGTATGCCGAGACTGTAGAGCGCGGCGCCGAGGGCGCTCAGGCCGCCGACGAGGACAGCGTTTTCGAGGCCGGCGGCGAGGACGGTGGCGAGATATCCGAGAACCACGACGTGACCCATGATCGGAATGGTCATGAATAACCCGCCAAAGAAAAGCCCCCAAAACCCGCCCCAAAAGGCGCCGCGGGAACCCCAAAATTTGATGCGATCGCCCGTGTTGTAAAAGCCGACGACCTTTTCTTCCGAGTGGTAGCCTTTGCCGACGACGCTGAGATGTTTCATATCGAAACCAGCCGCGCTCAGGCTCTTCACCGCCTTTTCCGCCTCTTCGTGGGTGGGATAAACGGCCACCGCTGTTTGATATTTTTCCGTGGAATTCTCCTTCGAACCGAGGCGGCGAGGGCAAAAGCGAGGCGCGTCTGACGCCACAGGCGTCGCTTGAGGAATGGGCCGACTGTAAACCGCCGTCCGATCGTCGAATCCTACGCGTCCACGAACCTTTGAAAACAGGCTCGGAAACTACTCTACCCGTCAGTCGCGGCCTGCGCGGTGTTTGAGGGCTGCGGGCATGGGGGACGATCCTGCCGATGGGGGCCTTCCGGAGTCGCTCGGCGCACGCGCGTCAGCGACATTCCGAGGCGCGTATCGACCCTCATCGTCGTGAGCAACGGGCGCGATCTAGCTAGGCGATCCCGCGGCGAGCAACTCCCGAAAGGCCAGCATGTCGCCCCACCGTACCGAGGAGGTCCTTCGTGTTGGTTGGGCCATCAGCGTAGCGGCTCCGATGGGGTGCACCTGACACGCGCATTGGCTCTATCAAACACGATATCGACCGGAGCGGCGGATATCATGGCGGCGGTTTCGTACTCGCCACGACTCCCTTGGTGTGACGTGCGATCATGGCCTCCTCATCGGTGGCGATGACCCGCACATCGACGTTGCTTCCTGGCGCGCCGATGCGCATGGCGTTGGAGGCGTTTGCGGTCGCGTCGATTCGAACGCCGAGCCAAGCCAATCGGTCGCAAATATCGGCGCGGATCTGTGGAGCCCGTTCTCCGATCCCGGCGGTGAACACGAGGCCTTCGAGGCCGCCGAGCACACCGGTCAATCCCGCGATCTCGAAGGCGATGCGATAGGAGAATAGATCGAGCGCCTCGCGCGCATGCGCGTTGTCGTTGCCGATCAGCGCGCGCATGTCCCCGCTGATGCCGGAGACGCCCAGCAGCCCGGAATGATGGTAGAGCAGGTCTTCGATCTCCTCGAAGCTCTTGCCCTGGCGCGCCAGATAGAGAAGGACGCCCGGGTCGATGGCGCCGCAGCGCGTCGACATGACCAAACCGTCGAGCACGCTGAACGACATGGTCGTGGCGATGCTGACGCCGTTCCGCAACGCGCAGAGGCTGGCGCCGGCTCCCAGATGCGCGGCGACGACCCGTCCTCGCGCCAACGTGGGAACGCGAAGCTTCAACTCTTCGACGATGAATTCGTAACTGAGGCCATGGAAGCCGTACCGGCGAACGCCTGCCGTGGTCAGCGCGCGAGGCAGCGCGAAACGCGAGGCCTCGATCGGCATGGTGTGGTGGAAGGCGGTGTCGAAGCAGGCGACCTGCGCGAGTCCAGGACGCGACGCGGCGAGCGCGCGAATTGGCGCGAGATTGTGCGGCAGGTGGAGCGGATCGAGCGGAATCAGCGCCTTCAGCGCATCGAGCAGCGCCGGCGTGACGAACTCGGGCGCGATATGGTCCGCCCCGCCATGAACGATCCGATGACCGACGGCGCAAAGGCGCGAGTCGCCGAGATGATTGTCGACGAATTTCAACAGGGCCGCCAGCGTCGCGGCAAAGTCCGCGGTCGCGTCGCGGGTTTCGCGGAGCAAGGCGCCCGTCGAGTCGCGGGCGATGAAATGCGGCGTCGAGTCCAAGTTCTCGACTTCGCCCCGAGCGGTGACGGTCAGCGCGGAGCCGACGTCGTAGAGGGCGAATTTAAGGCTCGACGAGCCGGCGTTGAGTACCAGGATGGCTTGCCCGGCGCTCACGGCGCCGCGCCGTACACGGTGCAGTGATGACTTTCAACGTTCATGTGGATCGTCCCCAATATGCGAAGGGTTTCGACCCTCCGCGCCCGAGATGGCCTTCGCGGCCCGAGCCCGCGACACTTGCGGGGACAGTCGAGCGGCCGACAGCGTCGGAAACTACGCAGTGCGACCCGCCAGGAGCTTCGCCTCGGCGTCGCCGCGTACGGGGGCGCCGTGAGTAGAGTCCGAGTCTGCCGGATCGTTCCGATCCAATGCAACGCTCCTTACGCCAACGAGCGCGATGCGCCCTCCGCGCGGAATCCATCGATTGGCCCGCTTCCGATTGGCCCGCTTCGTCTAAACATCACGCTGCGGAACTCATGAAAGAGCCCAGATCATGTTTCTGCTTGAAGCCTACCTCGTTCCTCTTATCTGTTTCGTCGCCGTCGTCTGCCTGATCGCCTCGGTGCGCATCTTGCGCGAATATGAGCGCGCGGTGGTGTTCACTCTCGGACGCTTCCAGAAGGTCAAAGGGCCCGGACTCGTTCTGCTGATTCCCTTCATACAGGAAATGGTCCGCGTCGATCTGCGCATTCAGGTCATCGAGATCCCGAGCCAAGACGTGATCTCACGCGACAACGTCTCGATGAAGGTCGACGCCGTGCTTTACTTCAACGTCGTCAATCCTGAACGGGCGATCATCAAGGTACAGAATTTCATGCCGGCCACCAACATGCTGGCGCAGACCACGTTGCGGGCTGTGCTCGGCCAGCACGATCTCGACGAAATGCTCTCCGAGCGCAAGAAGCTCAGCGCGGACGTGCAGAGCATCCTCGACGCCGCGACCGAGACCTGGGGGATCAAAGTCAGCAATGTCGAGATCCGGACGGTCGAACTCACCGACAACATGGTGCGCGCGATCGCGAAGCAGGCCGAGGCGGAACGAGACCGTCGCGCCAAGATCATCCACGCCGACGCTGAGTTCCAGGCTTCGCAGACTCTCGTCAACGCCGCCAAGATATTGGGCAGCGTTCCCGCGGCGATGCAATTGCGCTACCTCCAGACGCTGACGGAAATCGGCGCGGAGCAGAATTCGACTGTGGTCTTCCCCATGCCGATCGACGTCATGAAACCGTTCCTCAACATTATTGAAAAGGCGGACCGGTCGATATTGCGCCCGAACGGCGCGGAAAAAGCGCCGCTCCTGACGGAAACCGCGATGGAACATTGACAGCGCAGGAAGCCGACGATCGCGAAATTAGGGCCCGGCGGAAGAGTGCGGCGCTTTGTCGGAGGCGCCGTTCAATTAACCAATCTCCAACCAAATCGCAGGCGGATCGAGCCGTCGCGCAAACAGAGGCACAGAACCATGAACGTACCCGTTTCGACGCGAGAACTGCGGCTGGTCGAAGAGACGCCGGCCGTCGCCAAGGCGCAGGTCCCTCTGGGATCGCAGGAGTGGCGCCAACTCGACGCCTATTGGCGCGCCGCCAACTATCTCTCGGTCGGCCAGATCTATCTCTACGAAAACCCCATGCTGCGTGAGCCGCTGACACTGGCCCACGTCAAGCCGCTCGTCGTCGGGCACTGGGGAACCACGCCTGGACAGAACTTCATCTACGCTCACCTGAATCGCACGATCAAGATCCACGACCTAAACATGATTTATATCGCAGGTCCCGGCCATGGCGGCCCGGCGCTGGTCGCCAACACTTATCTCGAAGGTAGCTACAGCGAGATCTACCCCGACATCAGCCAGGACGAGGCCGGAATGAAACGGCTTTTCAAGCAGTTCTCGTTCCCTGGCGGCATTTCGAGTCATGTGGCGCCTTCGACGCCCGGGTCGATACATGAAGGCGGCGAACTCGGCTATTCCCTCAGCCATGCCTTCGGCGCGGCGTTCGACAATCCCAGCCTCATCGTCACTTGCATCGTCGGCGACGGCGAGGCCGAGACCGGACCATTGGCGACGGCCTGGCAGTCCAACAAGTTTCTCGATCCGATCTCGGACGGCGCGGTGTTGCCGATCCTGCATCTCAACGGCTTCAAGATCAGCAACCCGACCATCCTGGCCCGTATCGAGCACGAGGAGCTGGAGAAGTTCTTCGAGGGTTGCGGCTGGGCCCCGCTGTTCGTCGAGGGCGATGACCCGGAGATCATGCATGGGCTTATGGCTGCGGCCCTGGAAGAAGCCATCGGCCAGATTCACGCGATTCAGAAAAACGCGCGCGAGAACAACGACGCAACACGGCCGCGCTGGCCCATGATCGTGCTTAGATCGCCGAAAGGCTGGACCGGGCCAAAGTCCGTCGATGGGCTGCCGAACGAAGGTACCTTCCGGGCGCACCAGGTGCCCATTCTCGTCGACGGCAAGCATCCAGATCACGTGAAGCTGCTGGAAAGCTGGATGAAGAGCTATCACGCGGAAGAACTCTTCGACGCGAACGGGACGTTGAAAGCCGAGCTGGCGGCGCTCACCCCGAAGGGGGCGCGCCGCATGGGCGCTAACCCGCACGCCAATGGCGGGATGCTGCTGCGTGACCTCAGAATGCCGGATTTTCGTGATCACGCGGTTCAAGTTCCCTCGCCGGGCGCGGTCGCCGCGCAGGATACGATGGTGCTCGGCAAGTTCCTGCGCGACGTGACGCGGCTCAACGAAGACAAGCGCAATTTCCGCGTCTTCGGTCCCGACGAGACGCTTTCAAATCTGCTCGGCGACCTATTCGACGTCACCAACCGGCAGTGGGATGCCCGGACGGTCGATGGCGACGAGTTTCTCGCGGCCAACGGCCGGGTCGTCGACTCGCAGCTCAGCGAGCATCAGTGCGAGGGATGGCTGGAGGGCTATCTGCTGACCGGCCGACATGGGCTGTTCAATAGCTACGAGGCCTTCATCCGCATCGTCGATTCCATGTTCAGCCAGCACGCCAAATGGCTGAAGGTGACGCTCGAACTGCCGTGGCGGCGCAAGAGCGCCTCGTTGAACTACCTGCTCGCCTCGCACGTCTGGCAGCAGGACCACAACGGCTTCACCCACCAGGATCCCGGCTTCCTCGATCATGTCATCAACAAGAAGGCGGATGTCGTGAGGGTTTATCTGCCTCCGGACGCCAATTGCCTGCTGTCGGTGTTCGATCACTGCCTCCGAAGCCGGCACTATGTGAACGTTGTCGTCGCCGGGAAACACGCCCTGCCGCAATGGTTAACGATGGACCAGGCCGTCGTTCATTGCACTGAGGGCATCGGCATCTGGCAATGGGCGAGCAACGATCAGGACGCCGAACCCGACGTCGTGATGGCTTGTTGCGGGGACACACCTACGCTCGAGGTGCTGGCCGCGGTATCCATCTTGAGGGAAAACCTGCCCGATGTGAAAATTCGCGTCGTCAACGTCGTCGATCTGATGCGGCTCCAGCCATGCGCGGAGCATCCGCACGGCTTGAGCGAAACCGACTACGACTCGCTCTTCACGAAGGACAAGCCGATCATCTTCGGCTTCCACGGATATGCCTCGCTCGTGCACGGGCTCACATATCGCCGATCCAACCGGCGTCTGCATGTCCGTGGCTATAAGGAGGAGGGCACGATCACCACCGCGTTCGACATGCGAGTCCAAAACGACATCGATCGCTTCCATCTGGTGCAGGATGTCGTCGATAATCTGGAGCATCTGGGGAGCAAGGGCGCGTATCTGAAGCAGAAGATGCGCGACAAGCTGATCGAGCACAAGCACTTCATCGACGCACACGGCGAGGATCTGCCGGAAATTCGGAACTGGAAGTGGACGAGCGCCGCGTGAGCGTAACCCATTCGGGGTTTCTAACGTAACTGGCAGCCCGCGCGACGCGCCAATTCGGCCGCGCTGGCGGCCGATCTGAAATCGAACCTAACCTCGCCAAGCGAAATCGCGGCACGGACGACGCCCCGGCCCCGGCCGGGCGCGTCCAGTCGGGAACCGCTAAACAAGCACGGCTTCGCTCCGGCGGGCGGGTCCGCCGACCGCCCGCGCGATCGCCGCCACGATGTCCGAGCCGCGATAGGGCTTTTGCAACAGCACCGCGTCCGGGCCAAGCGAAAGGTTCTTCACGAGGTCGCCGGTTACGAAGACATGCGGGACGAAGCCCTCTCGGAGGATCGCCCTGACGGCGGCGACGCCGCTGACTTCGCCCAAGCCGACATCGACGATCATCAGATCCGGATGAAAGCGCGCGGCCGCAGCCACCGCTTTGGCCGCGTCGACTTCGACGGCACAGACGAAATGGCCGAGATCTTCGAGAATCTCGGCAAGCAGCGGTCCGATCATGGGATCGTCCTCGACGACCAGAATACAGAGCGGATTCATCGTTCCCCTTCGCCTCCCAGACTACGTCGACCTGAACGCCTGTCCCCAGAGACGCCCGCCTTGCCATCCTCTCGGGAGGAAGACGAGTCTGCTGCGTTCATGCCGGCGCGATGGTGTTCTCTCGGCGAGCAATGACCAAGGGTCGGAATCTACCTCACCGAGCAATGTTGGCTGTTCGACGAACGCAATTCCGCCGAATTGATCGCTATCGTACAATGCCCGTGCTACTACATCGGGGTCTCCTCGGTGAGACCCGCGCTTCGAGAAAAATAGTAGAATGTCTGGAAGTCGTCCGCGTCTCTCCACGGTGGAGCGGCCGCGCTGGATGCGCACTCCGCTTTCCGTCAGCGGCCGCGCAAAATTTCCTATCGTCGCGATCGGCGCTTCGGCCGGCGGCCTTGAAGCTTGCAAGAAGCTGTTGGACGCGCTGCCCGAACGAAACGGCATGGCCTTCGTGATCGTGCAGCACCTCGATCCCAGCCACGACAGCCTGCTGGTGGATTTGCTCGCAGCGCGCACGTCGATGAAAGTGGTGCAGGCCACGGACGGCATGGAGATCGAACGCGAGCGGGTTTGCGTCATTCCACCCGGGGTCTATCTCGCTGTCGACGAAAAGGGAATCCTGCGCCTTTCGCGTCCGCTGGAGCGTCACGGAGCGCGGCTTCCGTTTGACTTCTTGCTGAACTCGTTGGCGAAAACCTTCGGCTCGCGCGTCGTCTGCGTGATCATGTCGGGCACCGGCGCCGACGGAAGCCTGGGTCTCAAGGCGATCAAGGCGAACGGCGGGCTCGTCGTCGCTCAGGACCTTGGCGAGGCAGATTACGACGGCATGCCGCGAAGCGCGATTGCAACGGGCGCGGTGGACCTCGTGCTCGCGGCCGTGAAGATCGCCGCCGCTCTAGTCGAGCGCGAACGCGCGGAAACCCCTTCGCCGACCCAGACCAAATCGTCCTCTCGCCGATCGGTCCCAGAGGTGCTGCCGGAGATCGTCGAACTGCTGCGCAAGAGTACAATCCACGATTTCACGCTCTACAAGTCTGGCACGCTCGAGCGTCGCGTCGAACGCCGCATGGCGATGGCGGCGATCCAGAGCCCCGAAAGCTATCTCGGATTTCTGCGGCGGAACGCGACCGAACTCGATCAACTCTCTCGCGACCTGTTGATCAACGTGACCGGCTTCTTTCGCGACCCAATGGTTTTCGACTTTCTTGCTGCGAGCGCTCTTCCGGTTCTCGTCCGTGATCACGCGCCGGATCGACCGTTGCGAGTATGGGTCGCCGGCTGCAGCTCCGGCGAGGAAACCTATTCTCTCGCGATGCTGCTGCGCGATCAGATCGACGCCTCTAACCGCGAAATCAAATTGCAGATCTTCGCCAGCGATGCCGATCCGGAAGCGGTGGCAAGCGCTCGCGAAGGCCTTTATCCGCAATCGATCGAGACGGACGTGTCGTCGAAGCGGTTGGCGCAATTCTTCAACCGGGAGGATCGCTCTTATCGGGTCACGCCCGCGTTACGCGCGTGCGTGGTGTTCACGGTTCAGGACGTCCTCTCGGACCCGCCCTTTGCGCGTCTCGACTTCGTTTCATGCCGAAATCTGCTCATCTATCTTCTGCCCGAGGCGCAAGCCAAGATCGTATCGATCTTCCATTTCGCACTGCGCGAGGGCGGCCTCCTTCTCGTCGGCAACGCCGAGACGGTCGATACGGCCCACGGCCGGTTCGCCGTCGTTTCCAAACCGCAGCGGCTGTATCGGCGCCTGGGCGGCAATCGTCCAGGAGACTTCGGGCTCTCGCCGAACGCGTCGGATTCGCAGCGGATGCGCGCACGCCCGGGACAGGCGTCGGCGCTTTCGCGCCAAGCCGTGTTCGCCGAACTCTGTCGGTCGAACGTGCTGGAGGTCTACGGCCCGGCGGCGGTGCTGATCAATTCCAAATTCGAGTGTCTCCACTTCCACGGGCCGACGGATCGGTATCTCAAACTCGCCTCGGGGCGTCCGTCGATGGATCTGATCGGCAACGCCCGGCAGGGGCTTGGCGCGAAGCTGAGGGCGGCCGTCCAAGGCGCATTTCGCGAAAACGCGCGTTTCGTCGTTCCGGGCGGCCGGATACGCGGCGACGCGGGCGCCAGGTCGTTCAGCATCGTCGCGCAGCCCGTGATGGTCGAACACGAGGCTCTGCTGTTGGTTTGCTTCGTCGAGGCGCCGCCGACGGAGATCGCCAACATCGGCCAGACGCCAACGGCGGACGTTCCTCGCGTCCTGGAACTCGAACGGGAGCTGGAGGCGACGAAGCTGGAATTACAGAGCTCTGTCCACAACCTCGAAACGTCGAGCCAAGAGCAGATGGCGATCAATCAAGAGGCGTTGTCTGTCAACGAGGAATATCAATCCACAAACGAGGAGCTGCTGGCTTCCAAGGAGGAGTTGCAATCCCTCAACGAGGAACTCAATGCACTCAACAGCCAGTTGCAGGAAACGCTGGATCGGCAGCGCACGACCGCCGACGATCTGCAAAACGTACTTTTTAGCACCGACGTCGCGACCATTTTTCTCGACACGAACTTCAAAATCCGCTTCTTCACGCCCGCGACCAGGGTTCTCTTCAACGTGATTCCGGGGGACGTGGGCCGCCCGTTGACCGATCTCAGTTCTCTGGCAGCGGATGCCGAGCTTCTGCCCGACGCGCGAAAAGTGCTCGCGAGCCACATGCTGGTGGAGCGAGAAGTGCAAACGCGCGACGGCGCCTGGTTCATGCGCCGCGTCATGCCCTACCGCACCCACGCTGAGAAGATCGAGGGCGTCGTCATCACCTTTCAGGACGTCACCGAACGCCGGCGCATCGCGGATGCGCTCACCGGCGCCAAGCGGCAGGCGGAGTTGGCGAGCACCGCCAAGTCGCGCTTTCTCGCGGCGGCGAGCCACGATCTTCGTCAGCCGTTGCAGACGCTCGCGCTGCTTCAGAGCCTGCTGGCGAAGAGGGTGACCGGAGACAAGGAGCAGAAGCTCGTCGGGCGTATCGACGAAGCCCTCGGGGCCATGACGAGCATGCTCAACACCCTGCTCGACATCAACCAGATCGAAGTCGGGGCCGTGAAGGTCGAGGCACTCGACTTTCACGTCAACGAGATCCTCGACCGGCTTCGAGACGAACTTACCTTGACTGCGCAGGCGGTCGGCCTCGGGCTCAATGTGGCGCCCTGCCGTCTTACGATCCGAAGCGATCCGCGCCTGCTGGAGCAAATGATCCGGAACCTTCTCTCGAACGCGCTGAAATACACCCAGCGCGGTCGCGTGACGATCGGCTGCCGGCACCGCCCAGGCCATTTGCGCATCGAAATCTGGGACACGGGGTTGGGCATCCCTGAAGCGGAACTCGGCGCGATCTTCGAGGAATACCATCAGGTCAACAATCCCGCCCGCCAGCGGAGCCGGGGCCTTGGTTTGGGACTTTCGATCGTCAAGAGTCTCGGGGACTTGCTCGGCCATCCGATCCGCGTGCGCTCGCGGTTGGGGAAAGGCTCGGTCTTTTCGATCGAGGTCCCGTTGGCTATCCCGGGCGATGCGATTTTGACGGCGCCCCCCGCCCCCGAGGCGATGATCGCGCCGGGGCGGCGCCTATCGCGTTCCCGAACAATTCTGATCATCGAGGATGATCCCGAGATCCGCGATCACCTCAAACTGTTTTTGCAGGAGGACGGCTACGACGCCATGACCGCGATCGACGGTCCTGCCGCGCTGGCGATGTTGGCCGATGCGAAGAAGCGCCCCGATCTCGTCGTCTCCGATTACAATTTGCCGAACGGGCTGACGGGCGTCGAGGTTTCGCAAAGAGTGTGGCAAAGGTTCAACCTGCAAGTTCCCTTCATCATTCTCACCGGCGACATCTCGACAGAAGCCCTGCGCGACATCGCCCGCCATGATTGCGTTCAATTCAACAAGCCCGTCAAGTTGCGGGAGCTGACACAAGCGATCGAGAAGCTGCTGGCGAAGCCGCTGGCGGCGCTCGCCGCACGTCCCCTCGAAGTCCAGGCGGTCTCTCGAAAGCCCAAAGTTTTCGTTGTCGACGATGACGACCAGGTTCGGGGCGCAATAAGCGTCGTTCTGGAGGACGCCGGCCGTGCCGTCGAGGCGTATTCGAGCTGCGAGGCGTTTCTGGAGGCTTTTCGTCCCGGCAAGGACTCTTGCCTGCTGATCGACGCCTATCTGCCGGGTATGACAGGGCTGGAATTGCTGCGCAAGCTGCGCGCCGACGGGCATAACTTGCCCACGATCATGATCACCGGGGACAGCGACGTGTCCATGGCGGTCGAGGCCATGAAGGCGGGCGCGACCGATTTCATCGAGAAGCCGGTCGGCCGCGAGGAATTGATCGCGAGCCTAGATCGGGCACTCGAACTTTCCAGAGACGCAAACAAAGCGCTGGAGTGGCGCGAGTCCGCCGCGACGCATCTCGCCAGTCTCA
>JBAQGU010000030.1:0-1720 GCA_049287975.1 Roseiarcus sp. | reverse complement strand
CGGCAGATGCGTAGGGCCGCGGCGCGTGACTCTGCGCGGCCGGTTCCGACCGGCAACCTCGCGCGGGACTTGTTCGTGTTGGCGTAAACGCGTATGTCGCCAACACAATTCATCTTAGAGAGACGCGCCGTGCCTCTACACATTCGAGACCCCCGAGCCGCCGCGCTGGCGCGCAAATTGAGTGCGGCTCGCGGACAAACGTTGACTGAAGCCGTGATCGCGGCGCTGGAGAGCGAGCTTCGCCGCGAAAATGAGGCGCGCCCGTTGAGCGAACGCCTGGACGCCATCGCGCGTCGACTCGGCGAAGTAGGCAATCCCAAGCGCGGCCACACGCCGAGCAAAGACGAACTTGCTGACCTTTGGGGTCAGGATTGATGTTTATCGACACATCCGCGGTGATCGCGATTTTGGCGCGCGAGTCCGACGCGCTAGATTTCGTATCGAAAAATTGCACAAGCCCCGCGGCCGATTTCCGCTGGCCACGTGCTGCTCGAGGCGTCAATGCGGCTGGCCTCGATGCTGCGCGTCGAACCTGAAGTCGCGAAGGACGCCGTGCTCGAAATGTTCGAGGAAGCCGGCGTCGCGATCGTTTCGATCGACATCGTCGTGGCGGAGAGCGCGGTCGCAGCCTTCGCTCGCTTCGGCCGCGGGCGCGGCGGAAAGGCGCAACTCAATTTCCGCGATTGCTTGTCCTACGCCTGCGCCCGCGTAAACAAAACGTCATTGCTGTTCAAGGGCAAAGATTTCACGGCGACGGATGCCCTGCGGGCATGAGATGGGCGTTGCCTTTATGGTCGCGGGCGATCGGCTGCGAACGTTCGCGCGCGCTTGGCGATCGGACCCTTCCCGATGTAAGCCCATGCATCGAAGCCCGCGCGACCCGTCCGGCGCGGCTGGACACGAGGGAGGCCTTCGGCCATGACCGATGCAACACACGCGAAACTCACGATCCCCGATCTCGCCGGCAAGGCGGTGCTGATCACCGGCGCTTCCACCGGCATCGGCGCCGCGCTCGCGCGCGCCTTCGCCGCGCAGGGCTCGATGGTCGCGATCAACTACCACTCGAGCGAGGCGGCGGCGCGGTCGCTGCTCGGCGAGATCGAGAAAGCCGGCGGGCAGGCGCTGCTCGTCAAAGGCGACGTCACGAAGCCGCAGGACTGCGCCCGCATCGTCGCCGAGACGGCGGAGCGGTTCGAGCGGCTCGACGGGCTCATCAACAACGCCGGACTGATGCTGGGGCGCGTAGCCTCGCTCGAAGCCGATGACGCGCATGTCGAAGCCGTGATCGCCCTGAACGTCAAGTCCGTGATCGCGGTGACGCGAGCCGCCAAACCGTGGCTCGCGCGCCAGGGCGGGTTCGTCGTCAACACGACCTCGATCGCGGCGCGTAACGGCGGCGGCGGCGGCGCGGTGCTGTACGCCGCGGCCAAAGGTTTCGTCTCGACGATCACCAAGGGTCACGCGAAGGAGCTGATCGATGACAAGATCAGGGTCAACGGCGTCGCGCCGGGCGTCATCGCGACCCCGTTTCACGAGCGCTACAGCGACGATCAGACGATGGAGGCGATGCGGCGGACGGTTCCGATGGGCCGCGTCGGCACGCCCGAGGACTGCGTCGGCGCCTACCTTTTCCTGGCCTCCGAACTCCTCAGCGGCTACGTCATCGGCCAGATCATCGAGGTCAACGGCGGCCAACTGATGCCGTGACGCTCGCAAGCAT
>JBAQGU010000029.1:0-4770 GCA_049287975.1 Roseiarcus sp. | reverse complement strand
GAATAGTTCGACCCGACGTTCTCTCGACATTTCGGATTCTCTCACATCGGCGCCAGCATCGGCCGACAGGTTCGTCTTGCCGATCGATTTTCCCGGTCCTAACCCGTCCATTCCCCCCTCCCTTGAGATTTCGCGGCGGTTGGCCCATATGCCGGCGTCGCTAGGGGACTGCTTCGCATGAAGGTCGTGATCGTCGAATCGCCTGCCAAGGCCAAGACCATCAATAAATATCTGGGCAAAGGCTACGACGTCTACGCCTCGTTCGGCCATGTCCGCGACCTCACCGCCAAGGACGGTTCGGTCGATCCGGACAATGATTTCGCCATGCGCTGGGAGATCGACGCCAAGGCCGCCAAGCGGCTGAGCGACATCGGAAGCGCGGTCAAGGCCGCCGACAGCGTCATCCTCGCGACCGACCCCGACCGCGAGGGCGAGGCGATCTCCTGGCATGTCTACGAGATCCTCAAGGGCAAGAAGCTGCTCAAGGACAAGCGCGTCGATCGCGTCGTCTTCAACGCCGTCACCAAGCAGGCGGTCCAGGATGCGATGCGCCATCCCCGCGAGATCGACGAGGCGCTGGTCGACGCCTATCGCGCGCGCCGCGCGCTCGATTATCTCGTCGGCTTCAACCTCTCGCCGGTGCTCTGGCGCAAATTGCCGGGGGCGCGTTCCGCCGGCCGCGTCCAATCCGTCGCGCTGCGCATCGTCTGCGACCGCGAGCTCGAGATCGAAAAATTCGTTTCGCGCGAATATTGGTCGATCCTCGCCCATCTGCGAACGCAGGCGAACACGCCGTTCACGGCGCGTCTGGTCGGCGCCGACGGCAAGAAGATCACGCGTCTCGACATCGGCTCGGGCGCGGAGGCGGAGGCGTTCGAGGCTGCGCTCGAAAAGGCGGCGTTCACGGTCGTCACGGTCGAGGCCAAGCCGGTCAAGCGCCACCCCTACCCGCCGTTCACGACCTCGACCTTGCAGCAGGAAGCCTCGCGCAAGCTCGGCCTCGCGCCCGCCCGGACCATGCAGATCGCCCAGCGTCTGTATGAAGGCATCGACATCGGCGACGGCCCCGCCGGCCTCATCACCTATATGCGCACCGACGGCGTCGATCTCGCGCCCGAAGCGGTAGCGGGGGCGCGCGCAGTCGTCGCCAAGGACTTCGGCGACGCGTACGTGCCGACCGCGCCGCGCAAATATCTCGTCAAGGCCAAGAACGCGCAGGAAGCCCACGAGGCGATCCGGCCGACCGACCTCTGGCGCCGGCCGAAGGACGTCGCCAAGCATCTCGAGCCCGAACAGGCCAAGCTCTACGAGTTGATCTGGAACCGCACGATCGCCTGCCAGATGGAAAGCGCCGAACTCGAGCGCACCACGGTCGACATCCTCGCCGAGGCGGGGCCGCGAAAACTCGAGTTCCGCGCGACCGGCCAGGTCGTTCGCTTCCCCGGCTTCCTCGCGCTCTACCAGGAGGGCCGCGACGACGAGGAAGACGAGGATTCGGCGCGCCTGCCGCCGATGAAGGCGGGCGAACCCTTGACCAAGGAGCGCATCGAGGCAAGCCAGCATTTCACCGAGCCGCCGCCGCGATACACCGAGGCGACGCTCGTCAAGCGCATGGAAGAGCTCGGCATCGGCCGCCCCTCGACTTACGCCTCGACGCTCGCGGTGCTGCGCGAGCGCGATTACGTGCGCATCGAGAAGAAGCGGCTGATCCCGGAGGACAAGGGCCGTCTCGTGACAGCGTTTCTCGAAGCATTCTTCACCAAATATGTCGGCTATGATTTCACCGCCGACCTCGAGGAGAAGCTCGACAGGGTCTCCAACAGCGAGATCGACTGGAAGGACCTGCTGCGCGACTTCTGGATCGATTTTTCCGGCGCGCTCGGCGGCACCAAGGACCTGCGCACGGGTCAGGTGCTCGACAGCCTCAACGAGCTGCTCGGGCCGCACATCTTCCCCGCCCGCGCGGATGGCGCGGACGCGCGCCTCTGCCCCTCCTGCAACAAGGGGCAGTTGTCGCTGAAGCTCGGCAAGTTCGGCGCCTTCATCGGCTGCTCGAACTATCCCGAGTGCCGCTTCACGCGTGTGCTGGCGCCCAACGGGCAGGACGGCGCGGGCGCGGATGGCGAACGGCCCGGCGTGCGCACGCTCGGGATCGACCCCGCCACCGGCGACGAGATCACGCTGCGGAGCGGTCGGTTCGGCGATTATGTGCAGCAGGGCGAGGGCGAGAAGCCGAAACGCTCCTCGCTGCCCAAGGGGCTCTCGCCCGACGACCTGACGCTCGAAAAAGCGATCGCGCTTCTGTCGCTGCCGCGCGAGATCGCCAAACATCCCACGTCCGGCGAGCCGATCCTGGCGGGCATCGGGCGCTACGGCTCCTATGTCCAACACGGCAAGACTTACGCCAATCTCGGCAAGGACGACGACGTGCTCGAAATCGGCGGCAATCGCGCGATCGACCTGATCGTCGCCAAGGAGAGCGGCGCTGGACAGCCGCGTTTCGGCGCGGGCTCGGGTCGGGCGCTCGGCGAGCATCCGACGCTCGGCGGCGCGGTTTCGGTCAAGCAGGGCCGCTTCGGCGCTTATGTCAATCACGGCAAGGTCAATGCGACGCTGCCCAAGGAAACCAGCATGGAAGCGCTGACGCTCGACGAAGCCGTCGCCGCGCTCGCCGCCAAGGCCGCCGGCGGCGGCTCGGGTGGGCGAATGCTCGGCGAGCATCCCGACGGCGGCCCGATCACCGTGCGCGACGGACGCTTCGGCGCCTATGTCAATTGGGGCAGGGTCAACGCGACGATTCCCAAATCGATCGCGCTCGACGCGATCACCCTGCAGGATGCGATCGAACTGATCGCGGAGCGCGAGGGCAAGCCGGCCAAGCCCGCCCGAAAGCCCGCGGCTGCGAAGACGAAGGCGCCCGAGAAGGCGAAACCGGCGGCGGCGAAGAAGGCGCCCGCGAAAGACAAGCCCGTCGCGGGGAAGCCGGCGCCGCCCGCCAAGCGGAAGGCTTGAGGCGGCCGGCGGTAGGCATTAGGCAGTAGGCGCTAGGAAATCGCCGGCCCATTGAATGCCCTGCCTACTGCCTCTGTCGAGCCGTAGAATCGCCGGGAGGAGCAAAGCCGGCGGAACAAAGGCGGACCTCCAAGCTTCTTGGCAAGCTTTTCCAAATCTAGCTTGTTTCTCTCCAAGCATTTCCAAAGAATTCTTTGGCGGTTTTGTGGGATTTCAAGGGGTTACAGGTCCAAAAAACCTAAATGATGTACCTCCAAACTTTTTTGTCGCTCCCGCCGCGCTTCAGCCCTGTTCAAGACGCCTCCGCGCCGCATTCCGCCGCCTCGAGCCACACGGTTCGGACGCGTCCAGCGATTCGCGTGAGTCTACGGTGCAGCTTGGTAGGTGACGGGTTCATGGCGGGCCAGCGATCCAGACAGAGAGAATTTTGAACCTAGCAGGTATTCCGTTTTTCGGAAAGAAATATCGCTCAGTCTCCCTTAGGGTTCCTCCCGGCGCGGCCTGCCGCGGAAATCCTTCTTGCTGATGGCCGAACGTGGCCCCATATCGGCAAATCGCCTTGCGCGTGGGGTAGCCGGGAGGATTGCCATGAACAAGATACTGCTCGCCACGGGCTTCGCACTTCTCACTGCATCGTCGCCGTCGTTCGCCCAGCAGGCGACCACCAAGGATCAGCTTGTCGGAAGCTGGAGGGTCCTCAGCCTCAAGGCCACAACTGGCGATAAGGTCAGCTATCCCCTCGGGGAACGGGTGGCCGGCTACGTTGCGATCACCCCCGACCGCTTTTGGCTGTTGTTCTTTGATTCGACGCGAAAAACACCGGCCGCCGCGACCCTGACCGATGCTGAAGCCGTCGCATCGATGAAATCGCACGTGGCTTGGACCGGCAAATACTCCACGAAAGAGCAGACGCCAGAAGGCCTCGAGTTGACCGCCCATGTCGACGCCGCATCGAGTCAGGCGATCTTCGGCACTGATCGCGTATACTTGATGCGCGTAAACGGTAACAAAATGACGGTGAAGTCACCGGGTGTGATTGTTCCGATGACTGGCGCAACAAGTGTCATCGAGTTTGAGCTTGTGAAAGATGACTAGCCCAACAAAATTGAGAGTTCCCCCGGCTTTGCCGGGGCGCCGGGGCCGACGATGATGAGCACTATGTCTACGCCATAGCCCTATGAATGCGAGGTAGTGCCTCAGTTTGAAATTATTTTAACTAATCACTCTTGTTATTTACTCTCAATCCAGTTTAGCGCCTCGCCCTCCGTCACGAAGGAAGCCCCCTTTTGCGCTTGTCGATGATATCCATGCTGATTCCGTTCGACCATGTCACACGCACGAACCAGCCAAACATTTTTTCGTAACGGACAGCTTTGAAGGTCGCGACCATCGGATCGTTCTTTATCTTCTACGGGCCGCGTTTGACTGCCTTGGGTTCTTTTCATCGATCAGCGCGACAATGTCCTCCAGCGCCGACAGGAGCGGCTTAAGCGGTCTCCACATTGGCTTTCTTGCTGTAGCAAAAGCTCCAAATTTCGTCGCACTGGATGCGCCTCGCCTTCACGCCGACGACGTTGTTGAAATGGTAGGCCGCGCAAGCGCTGCCGGCGTCCACGAGCAGCTTGTCGACCGTATTCGGCGAAACATCACAAACCCGCGAGATCGATCGCATCGATGAGCCCTCGCAGAGCATGGCGAGGATTTGGGCGCGCTGGGCAATGGAGAGCTTGTTCATGCTCATGTGAACTTTTGTGCTTA
>JBAQGU010000028.1:0-3013 GCA_049287975.1 Roseiarcus sp. | reverse complement strand
CCCAACATGGAGAGCGCAATGAGTGACCTGCAGAAGCTTTTCGAACACACGCTGAAGGATATCTATTTCGCCGAAAAGCAGATCGTAAAAACGCTGCCGAAGCTGGCCAAGAAGGCCCAATCAGGCGAGTTGAAGGAGGCTTTCGAGACCCACCGCCAGCAGACCGAAGAGCACATCGAACGCCTCGAGCAAGTGTTCAAAATGATCGGGAAATCGGCTCGCTCCACCGAATGCAAGGCCATCGAAGGCATTCTGGCGGAAGGCGACGAAGTCGTCGAGATGTTTGCCGACACCAAGGCCCTCGACGCCGGAATGATCGCTGCCGCCCAGGCTGTGGAGCATTACGAGATGGCGCGATATGGCGCGCTCGTCACCTGGGCTGAAGAACTGCAGATGGACGATGCGGCGAAACTACTCCGTCAGACCCTCGAGGAAGAAAAACAAACCGACGAGCTCTTGAGCGATCTCGCGGAAAACGAAGTCAATCAACAAGCGGCGTGACCAGGCCGACATGTGTCATCCCCGCGAAAGCGGGGATCCAGCCGCGGGGACACGGCATGAGCCAGGAGTCCGTCGAAAGCGGCGCAAGGCGACAAGCCTTGTAGCCTCGTGGTATTCTGGATGCTCGCGTTCGCGAGCATGACACATGTTGGCAAAGCGCGTGGCGGTTACGCCCAGGGGGAAGCGCGATGGAACAGACCTGGCGTTGGTTCGGCGAGCAAGACCCGATCACGCTCGATCATGTGAGGCAAGCCGGGGCGACCGGGATCGTCACCGCGCTGCATCACGTCCCCAGCGGCCGAGCGTGGCCTGCCGCCGAAATCGCCCATCGGCAGGCGACGGTGGCCGCGGCCGGGCTGAATTGGAGCGTATGCGAATCGATTCCCGTTCCCGACGCCGTCAAGCTGGGCGGCGCCGGGGCGAGACCGTCGATCGACGCATGGAAAGATTCGCTGGCCGGTCTCGGCCGTGCCGGCATCCCCGTCGTCTGCTACAATTTCATGCCGGTCGTCGACTGGACGCGCACCGATCTCAGCTGGCGGTTGCCCTCGGGGGGATTGGCGCTGCGGTTCGATATTGTCGATTTCATCGGCTATGACGTTTTCGTGTTGAAACGCGCGAAAGCGGCAAACGATTACGATCCGGCCCTCGCCGCGGCTGCCCGACAGCGAATCCTCGCCAAGACCGAAGACGAAATCGCGCGCCTCGAGCGTAATGTCATCGCCGGGCTTCCCGGCGGCGCGGAAGCTCAGACGCGCGAGTCGATCGCGCGGAGCATCGCGAGTTTCGAGGGCCTCGGCGACGATCAGATGCGCGACAACCTCGCAGCTTTCCTGCGCGAGGTGGTCCCCGTCGCAGAAGAGGTCGGCGTTCGCCTCGCGATCCATCCCGACGATCCGCCGCGCTCGCTGTTCGGGCTTCCGCGCGTCGTCTCGACGGCCGCGGACGCGAGGCTGATCCTGCGCGCGGTCGATCGGGAGGCGAACGGCCTGACGCTCTGCGCCGGCTCCTACGGCTCGCGGGCGGACAACGACGTCGTCGCGATGGCGCGCGAGTTCGCCCCGCGGATCCATTTCGCGCATCTCAGAAACGTCACGCTCGAGCCCGAGGGCTCGTTCCATGAGGCCGAGCACCTCGACGGCGGCGTCGACATGGTCTCCCTGGTCGAAGTCCTGCTGAGAGAGGAGCGAGCGGGGCGAGCGGAAGGCCGACGGTCCGAAATCCCCATGCGGGCGGATCATGGGCACCTGCTCGCGGACGACATCGCGAAGCGCACGAACCCCGGGTATTCCTACATCGGCCGGTTGAAGGGCCTGGCGGAATTGCGCGGCGTCATGCGCGCGCTGAACGGACGCCTCTCCGTCTGAAAAAGATCGTCATTGCGAGCGCAGCGAAGCAACCCAGGGGCCGCATCATGCGGCCCCTGGGTTGCTTCGTCGCTTCGCTCCTCGCAATGACGATCCAAATCGATCGGACGCTGCGCTAGCGAGATGCTGCGCACACTAGGTATCGACCAGCCCGCCCAGATCGCCGGACGAGGCGCCCGCGTCGCCGCCGTGCGGCGCGGCGAGATAGTCGAGCGAGCGCATCTCGATCAGCCGCGAGGCCGCGCGCGCGAATTCGAACGCCTCCGCCCCGCTCTGGCCTTGATAGAGCGCGTCGGGCTCCGCCGCGGCCGAGGCGACCAGCTTCACTCGCCTGTCATAGAGCGCGTCGACCAGCGTGACGAACCGCTTGGCGGCGTTGCGCTCGGCCTCCGGCAAGACGGGGATATGGTCGATCAGGACGGTGTGGAAATGCTGCGCAAGCGCGAGGAAGTCCGACGCGCCGAGCGGACGCCGGCAGAGATCGTCGAAGCCGAAGCGCGCGACGCCGTCCACCGCCTGCGGGACGTCGACCGTCCGCCCCAGCAGCGGCAGCTGGCGCGGCGCTCCCCGCAGCTGGCCCGTCAGGCTCGAGAATGCCGCGTCCATCGCCGCATCGGCGCTCGCATCGTCGGGACAATAATAGACGGGCGCCCGGACCAGTTTTTGCAGGCGATAATCCATGCGCGCGCCGAGTTCGAAGACGACCATCCGCTCGCCCAGAAGGCCGAGAAAGGGCAGGAACAGCGCGCGGTTGAGGCCGTCCTTGTAGAGCTCGTCGGGCGCGACGTTCGAGGTCGCGACCACAACGACGCCAGCGGCGAACAGCGCGCCAAACAGCCGCGCCAGGATCATCGCGTCCGCGATGTCGCGCACGCTGAATTCGTCGAAACACAAGAGCGCGGCCTCGTTCGCGAGCGCGGCGGCGACGGGCGCGATCGGATCGTCACCCAAAACCTCGCCGCGTTTCCGCATCTGCCGCCATCGGTGGATGCGCGCGTGAACGTCGGCCATGAAGGCGTGAAAATGCACCCTGCGCTTCGCGGAGACCCGCGCCGTTTCGAAGAACATGTCCATCAGGAACGTCTTCCCGCGGCCGACCTGGCCGTAGATGTAGAGCCCGCGCGGCGGCGCGCTCGGCCGGGGGC
>JBAQGU010000027.1:0-6996 GCA_049287975.1 Roseiarcus sp. | reverse complement strand
GCGTCGACATAGTCGAGGTTGCCGACCTGAGTCTGCGGAATCGTCATCTGCAAGCTAATCGCCGTGTCGGCCTGCGTGATCTGGCTCTCTCTGCTTGGTTGGCTGCGTCACTAGACCCCGGCAAGCTTGTGCGAGCCTAGCCGTCCTTCACTTGCCGCGCGGGGCGTCTCAGGCCGCCGATCGGACGAGACTTCCGATGAGTAGATTCCGGCCGTCGATCATCACGAAGAAGAGAAGCTTCGCGGGGAGCGATAGTACGGTTGGCGGCAGCATCATCATGCCCATCGACATTGTGAGCGTCGCCCGTGATCATGTCGATGACCAGGAACGGCAGCACGATCATGAAGCCGATTTCGAATCCGCGACGCAGCATAGAAGCGCGGTCGGGATTTATGCGGGGAGACGGCGATGGGAGCCCGACGAAATCGGCGGGCGGGCGGCTGAAGCCTGGTTCCTGGGTTTCGTTCGCGGGAGCGGCGGTTCGTTGTGTCGCTGCAACGACATGATTGGCCACGAGCGAACCGCCGAACAGATGCCGCTACATTCGAAGAATCGCGCGAATGTCGACGTTGCCCATGGTCCGATCGCTCAGCTCGAGCTCATTCTCGATATGAGCCAGGTGGCTGAGCATGATCTCCTGTGCTCGTTCTCCGTCGTGTTGCTCGATGGCCGCGACGAGCGCCTCGTGTTCGTCGCACATGCAGAGAGTCGCCTCGGTGGCCCCGAAGAGGCCGATGATCAATGACGTGCGAGCCACCAATTCCTCAACGAAGCGAGCCAAGACCGGATTTCGCGCGTATTTCGCCAACTCGACATGAAACTGACCCGACAACCGGATTGCATCATGCCTGGCGCCGCGGTCTCGGGCCCCGGCTTCGGCGTCGAGATGGCGCCTCAAATGCGAAATTTGTTCGGCCGTCACCTCGAGCGCGGCCTTCGAGGCGATCGTCGGCTCGATTGTCTGCCTTGCCTCGAATACGGCGCGAGCCTCCTCTGACGAGGGGACGGCGACGAAGGCTCCTCGATTCGGCAAAAGCGCAACTGTTCCCCGTTCGGCGAGAACGAGGAGGGCGCGCCGGACCGTCGATCGGCTTGTTCGAAAAACTTCGCAAAGAACCCTTTCCGACAATTTCGCGGCAGGAGGCAAACGGCGCTCCAGTATCGCCCGAAAGACACAATCGACGATAACTTCCGCTCCCGCGGCGGATTCGACGGCAGCCTTCTCAGAGCCAAAATTGACGGATAGCTCGTTCATGGGTTCGGACATCCCTCAATGGCCCAACGGCCGGAACCGCAAATCGCGGGGGAGTGTATACAACAATAATCTTGATTGTTGACAATCCTCGAATGCAGCGGTTAATTCAATAATCGGGACAAACGACTGAATGGGCCCAACGCGGCCTCTATCCCCAGGGAGAAAGCGCATGATCGGAAGGCGAAATATCATCAAGAGCGTCGTGCTTTGCGGCGCATCCATCCTTGCCGTCGTGGCTACTGCGACGACTTCGCAAGCAGCTGACAAAACGCTCAAAATCGGATTTGTCGGCGTCACCAGCGGCCCTGCCGCCGCCTGGGGCACCTCGAACGTCCGCTCGATGCAGACCCTCGCCGCCTGGATGAACGAGAAGGGCGTCAAGATCGGCGACGACACCTACAAGATCGATGTCGTGACTTTCGACGATCAGAAGGATCCCAAACGCGCCATCGCCGGCATGGAGAAGATGGCGCAGGAAGGTATCCACTATGTCGTTGGCCCCAACGTCGACGACGGCGCGGCGGCCGTCCGCCCGGTCGCGGAGAAGGACAATATCATCTATTTCCCCTACGCCTTCCCGAAGGCGCTCTACACCAAGCCCGCTTCGAACGCGGTGCTGGGAATGATCGCGAACTATCAGTCGGGTCCCGCCATCTATAAATACTTGAAGGAAAACAAGGGCGTCAAAACGATCGCGTTTGTCGCCGCCAACGAGTCCGATCCGCTCAGCCAGCGCGACGGCGGCGTCGCCGCGGCGAAGGCGCTGGGTCTGACGGTGCTCGCGGCGAACGACACCTACCAGAACGACACCCGCGATTTCACGCCCGTGCTGACCCCGATCGTCAAGTTGAAGCCCGATCTGCTGGTTCTCTCCGGCGTCGCGCCGGGTAATGCGCCGCTCTTGATCCGATCGGCGCGCGAACTGGGGTTCAAGGGCTTGATCTCGACCGAGACGGCGCAGGACGCCAAGGTCCTCGAGGAAGGCGCCGGCGAACTCGCCGACGGGTTCATCTCGGTCGGCGGCGCATCGACGCCGGAAATCCGCTCGCCCGTGATGGAAGAGTTCATCAAGCGCTACACCAAGATGTTCGGGGAATACAACGACGAGTCGAACACCAAGGTCTACGCGCTCGAATATATCGTCGACACCCTGAAGGTGAACCCCAAGGCGATCGACAGCGTCGACGAGTTCAAGAAGACGATCGATTCCTTCTCGGCGCCCAACCCGTTCGTGAAAAGCGGCGACGAGTTGAAGTATGTCGGCACGACGTCCTTCGGTCAGAAGCGGCAGGTCTCGGTGCCCATGGTCGTCAACGAATATAAGGGCGGCAAATTCCAGACGCTGTTCGTTGGCCAAGTCGACTGAGGTCTGCGAGTCGAGCTTGACCCACGCGGCCGGGGCCTGTCGGCTCCGGCCTTCATCCTCTCTCCGCTCGAGGCCGCGGACGTATGGAACAGATTGTCGTCAACGGCCTCTATCTGGGCGCCCAATATGCTTTGATCGCATTGGGGCTGACCCTGATATTCGCCCTGATGAACGTACTCAATTTCGCGCACGGGCAGATGTATGTGCTGGGCGGCTTCATCACCTATACGGTCTACGGCCGCCTCGGCCTGCCCTTCGTCGCCGGCCTCGTCGCCTCCGGCGTGACGCTGGCGATTCTCGGCGCCTTGATGGAGAGGTTTCTGTTTCGCACCGTCATCAAGCGCAGCCATCGCGAAGAGAGCACGATGCTGCTCGCGGCCGCCATCGCGTTCTTTCTCGACGCAGTCATCCTGTTGCTGTTCGGCGAGAAGCAGCGCGGCGTGCCGAAGATCGTCAGTGGCGTGCTGATGCTCGATGATCTCATCATGCCCTGGGACCGCGTGCTCGTCGGCGTCCTCGCGATCCTCGCGATCGCCGCGTTCGTCCTCTACATGCAATATTCCAAGCCGGGTCGAGCGATGCGCGCGCTGGCGCAGGACCGCGTCGCCGCGCAATTGATGGGCGTGGACGTCGACCGTTATTCGATGATCGGCTTCGCGCTCGGCGCCATGCTCGCGGGCGTCGTCGGCGGATTGCTGGTGGCGACGACGGGCGTGAGCTCGGGCATCGGCGGTCCGGTTTCGATCAAAGCCTTCATGATGATCATGATCGGGGGTGCCGGCGTCGTCGGCGGAGCGATCGCCGGCGGCTTCATCCTGGGCATGATGGAATCGGTCGGCCTCTCGGTGCTGCACGCCTACGGCGACATCACTTATCTGGTGATCTTCGGGGCGCTGATGGTTTTTCTCAGTCTCCGTCCCAACGGCCTGATGGGCAAACCCTGGGGCTAGCCATGAGCACGATCAGCAAACTCGGGCTCGCCGCGGCTTTTCTGATACTCGTCTTCGTGGTCATACCCGGCGCGATCGTCGCCACTGGTCGGCACGATCTCTGGTACACACTGACGTCGGTGGCGCTGCTCAGCATAGCGAGCGCGGGCGTCTGGCTGACGTTCTACATCGGGCGCATCAACATCGGCCAGGCCGCCTATTCGCTGATCGGAGGATATGTCTCCGCGATCCTCGTCGTCACTTACGGCGTGTCGTTCTGGCTGTCGCTGCCCGCGGCGGGCGTTTTCTGCGCATTCGCGAGCATCCTCATAGGAGCCCCTATTCTCCGGCTGCGCGGCGTCTATTTCGCCATGGTCACCTTGGTCTCGACCGAGGTCGCAACTCTGCTCGCTCTCGCCGTGCCGATCACGAACGGGGCGAAGGGCATTACCGAAATTCCAATGCCCGGGGCGCTGAAGCTGTTCGGCTTGACACTGATCCCGGATTTCGGGACGCTGTCGAACCCGCGCGCGGCTTTCTACTATCTCTCCGTCACCTTGATGGTTCTTTGTTTCGCGGGCCTGTATCGACTGGTCCATTCGCGGATCGGGCAACTCTGCCAATCGCTGCAACAGAACGAGGAGTTGGCTTCTTCGATCGGCGTCAATATCGCGAGCCTGCGCGTCATCGCCTATGCGATCTCGTCCTTCGTCGGCGGGGTGGGCGGGGCGATTTTCGCCTCGCTCTCGCAGTCGATCTATCCGTCGAGCTTCACAGTCACCGATTCCGTCAATTTCATGCTCAATTGCTTCCTCGGCGGCCTCGGCTTCGTATTCGGGCCGATTCTTGGGACCTTCGCGCTCTACTTCGGCTGGGATCTGTTGTTCGCAACCGGAGAATATCAGCTCCTGATCTATTCCTCGGCGATCATCATACTGATGCTCGTGCTTCCGAACGGCCTGCTCAGTCTGCCTCTCCCGAGATTCATGAAGGGGCGGTCGGCATGAGCACGCTTCTTCAAGTCTCCGCGCTCACCAAGCGCTTCGGCGGACTGATCGCGGTCAACAACGTCTCGTTCGACGTCCGAGACAAGGAAATTCTCTCGGTCATCGGACCTAACGGCGCCGGCAAGTCGACGCTGTTCAAGCTGGTCGCATCGTTTCTGCGACCGAGTTCGGGCGAGGTTCGATTCCGCGGCGAGCGCGTTTCCGGGCTCTCTCCCCATATCGTCGCGCGCAAAGGCGTCGTTCGCACGTTTCAGGAGACGACGATCTTTCGCGGCATGAGCGTGCGCGACAACGTGATCATCGCGCACCATCTGGGCTCGACCGCTTCGCTCGCCGGCTTCTTTTTCGGGACCGGGGCGGCGCGGCGCGATCAAGCCGCGTTCGCCGAGTCCGCGGACAAGATTCTGTCGTTCCTCGGCCTCGATGCGATCCGAGACGAAATCGCGAGCAACCTGCCACACGGCCATTTGCGCGCATTGGGCATCGCTATCGGATTGGCGACCAATCCGACGGTCCTCCTGCTCGACGAGCCATTCGCGGGCATGAATCATGACGAGACAATGCGGGCCGTGAACATGGTTCGCGCGGTGCGCGACCGTGGCGTGACGGTGCTGCTGGTGGAGCACGACATGCCCGCCGTCATGCGCATTTCGGATCGGATCGTCGTGCTCAATTTCGGCGAGAAGATCGCGGAAGGGACGCCCGCCGAAATCCAGAGCGACCCGAGAGTGATCGAGGCCTATCTCGGCAGCGAAGACGAATCGATTGGGATTTGACGATGGAGACGTTGCTCAAATTCTCCGACGTCGAACTCTATTACGACCACGTATATGCCCTGAAGGGCGTGTCCGTCGATCTCGCACGGGGCGAGACGGTCGCGCTCATCGGGGCGAACGGCGCTGGCAAGTCGTCCATCCTGCGCGCAATCACAGGGCTTCGCCGCATCAAGAGCGGCTCGATCCATTTCGAGGGACGCCGGATCGATGCCCTGGACCCCGCCGATATCGTGCGCCTGGGCATCGCAATGGTCCCCGAGGGCCGGCGAGTGTTTCCCTACATGTCGGTAAGGGATAACCTGCTGATGGGCGCCTTCACACGTAGCGACGCCGCCGGCGTCAAGGCGAGCCTCGATATGGTGCTGACCCGGTTCCCGCGTCTGCGCGAACGTTTCGCACAGGCGGCCGGGACGATGAGCGGCGGAGAGCAGCAGATGCTCGTGATCGGGCGAGCCCTGATGGCCAAGCCACGGCTTCTCCTCCTCGACGAGCCCTCGCTCGGCGTAGCGCCAAAATTCGTGCAAGACATCGCCCGTTCGATCGTCGCGATCAATCGCGACGAACAGGTCAGCGTTCTGCTCGTCGAGCAGAACTCGCGCATGGCGCTGCGCATTTCGCAGCGGGCCTATGCCTTGTCCACGGGACGCGTCGCCCTTTCCGGCGTATCCAAAGAGCTCCTGGCCGACGATCGCGTGAGGAGCCTTTATCTAGGCGGCGAGGTTTGATGGCCATGCGCATCCTGATCGTCAATCCGAACACGACAGTCTCCATGACCCGCAAGATAGAAGCCGCGGCGAAGGCCGTCGCCGGCGCCGGCGCCGAGATCACCGCCACAAACCCCGCCTACGGCCCGCCGAGCATCGAAGGCTATTATGACGAGGCCTTCGCGATTCCGGGTATGATCGAAGAGGTGCGGCGTGCGGAAAGGTTCGACGCATGCATCATCGCATGCTTCGACGACACGGGCCTCGAGGCCGCGCGCTGCGCGGTCGCGGCGCCGGTCATCGGCATAGGCGAAGCCGCCTTCCATATGGCGAGCCTGGTCGCCGGCAAGTTCTCGGTGGTGACGACGCTCTCGCGATCGATCCCCGCGCTCGAACACAACCTCGCCAAATATGGATTGGCGTCGCGGTGCGCAAAGGTGCGCGCCGCCGAGGTCGCGGTGCTCGAACTGGAAGAGCCGGGGTCGCAAGCCCGCGATCGCGTGTCTCGAGAGATCGGGCGGGCGCTGGCGGAAGATCGCGCCGAGGCGATCGTGTTGGGATGCGCCGGCATGACCGATCTCGCGCGGGCGTTGTCGGCCGAGCACGGCGTTCCCGTCCTCGATGGCGTCGCCTGCGCCGTCAAACTCGCGGAGAGTCTCGCCGCGTTGGGCCTGTCGACGTCTAAAGTCGGCGGCTATGCTATGCCCAGATCGAAGAATTACACAGGGCAGTATGCATCGCATTCGCCTCGAGGCGGCGCCCAATAACCACCGAATCGATCGGCTCAGCGGCCCCATCCGTCATTGCGAGGAGCGCTTGCGACCAAGCAACCCAGGGGCCACCGATGCGCGGCCCCTCGATTGCTAGGCTTCGCTAACGAGAAACAGAGAGCACAGCGTTCGGGGAAGCCCGCTTTGTCATACCCGCGAAAGCGGGTATCCAGCGGGACGCGACGCGGC
>JBAQGU010000026.1:0-1911 GCA_049287975.1 Roseiarcus sp. | reverse complement strand
TCATCCGGCGCCGTAGGGCGTTCCGAAGAACGCCCGTCTTTCGACGGGCTATGGCGCCACCTTCTCCCGCAAGGGAATCGCAAGGGAAGAAGGGGTTCGCGAGGGGGAGCCTGCGCCTGAGGAGGCTGAAAGCGCCGAGATGACCATAATCGTGACGAGACGGGCCGACATCAATCTGGAATCGATTTATCGCGTCGCCTGGCGGAGGGAGGCGGTCACGATCGGCGACGAAGCCCTGCGGCGCATCGCGGAATGTCGCGCCGCCTTTTTGAAACTGATCGACGCGGATCCCGCGACTGTGATCTACGGCGTGACGACGGCCATGGGAGAACTGGCCAGCCGGCGACTGGGAACCGACGAGCGCGACCGTCACGCGCGCATCAAAGCCTTTGCCGCGGCGACTTCGTTTGGAGATCCGCTGCCCGACCGCGTGGTGCGGGGCATCGTATTGGCTCGCCTGGCGAACTTTCTGGAGGGGCACGCGGCGACAACGCCGCGGGTCGCGCTCGCCGTCGCTGCGATGCTCGACGGGGGACCGATGCCCGTCGTCCCCGCGTCCGGACAAGGCGGGGCGGGCGAGATCCTTGCGCTTTATCCGCTGTTCGCCGAGCTGACGACGCGCTTCGACCTCGAGGTCAAGGAGCGGGGGTCGTTGATCAACGGCTCGCCCTGCGCAGCCGCGCTCGTCGCCGACGCGGCTTTGGCCGCGCGCCGACGCGTGCGTCTCGCCGAGCAAGTCTTCGCTCTGTCGATCGAAGCGTTTCGCGCGCCGCTCGAACATTACGATCCGGCCCTCGACGCGCTGTGGGGCGATGAACACGAGGCGGCGGCGCTGAGGGGACTGCGGGAGTTTCTCGCCGGCGCCGATCCGATGAGGCGGAATACCCAGGCGCCCGTCAGCTGGCGAATCGTTCCCCGCGTATTGGGCCACGCGCATCGCGCCCTCGCCGCGGCGGAGCGGGCGGCGACGGTTTCGCTGAGTTCGGTATCGGACAACCCCGTCTACATTCCTCCGGACGGCGAGTTTCCGTTGGGGCGCTGCATCAGCACCGGCGGCTATCACAACGCGATGGCGACGCCCGCGCTGGACGATCTGGCGGCCATCTGGGCGGACATCTGCCTGCTCTGCGACAGGCACGGCTCGAAGCTGTTGAACGGCAAGGTCTCCGGGCTTCCGGACCTGCTGCTGAGCGGGCGCGAGGCGAGCGAAAGCGACGGTCACGGCGCCGTCGGCTACGTCCCGATGGCGATCACAGGGTATCTCGAGCAGGCAAAACATTCCGCGCAGCGCACCTTCATACCGGGAACGGAATCCGCCGGCGCCGGACAGGATGATGTAGCGACGGCCGTTTTTCTCGCATGGAGCAAGGAAGAACGGGCGGGGCGCTGCGTGGACGCCGCGATGTCGATGCTGGCGATGCTGGCATCGCAGGCCCTATATGTCGCTGGACGCCAGCCGCCCCCGGCGCTACGGTCCTTCGTCGCGTCGATCAGAAACGTGCTGCCCCCGGTGGAGGAAGATCGCATACTCGGCCCAGAACTCGGAAGGTTGGCCGAGTGGTTCACGGAGCGTTCGTTCTACGATTGACGCAACTGCTGGCGCGACCAAAGACCGGGTCGATCGCCGAGTTCTCCGATCCGCGCCTTTCAACGGACCGAAAACTCGAGTTGGACCCGCTAGTGAAGTTCCGACCGCCGCCGAGGTGCTTCCCAGTCGAAGATGACAGCAATTTCACCTTATTTTTAGTAGCCGGATATTGCTTTCCTGCATTTTGCCCAGCAATGTCGTCCGCGGGCAATAATGAGTCGTCGGAGCCACGGGCGGCCATCGAGGGCAACGTTGAAACGCAATATTCCATCTTTTACGGTCGAGGTCCGGCGGCAGCCGAGGCGTGCGTCCAATCCGAGCGC